>JAFPPJ010000206.1 GCA_017410745.1 Oscillospiraceae bacterium | reverse complement strand
GAAGAAGCGATATGGAGCAGGACAAGCTATCGCGGCAGATACAAGGATATCCCTGTGCCGAGAGAAGATCTGAGAAAGATCATGGAGGCGGGTATACTTGCGCCGTCGGGCTGCAACAAACAGACCACATCCTTTATTGCAGTCGATGGTGAGAAGCTCGATGGGATAAAGTCTCTTATCGACCCGCCTATAGCACAGACCGCGCCCGCGTTCATACTCGTGCTCACAGAGGAGATATGCGCATACCGGGATAAACGCTTCAATATACAGGACTACAGCGCTGCCATAGAGAATATGCTTCTCATGATAAAGGCGCTGGGGTATGAAAGCTGCTGGTACGAGGGGCATATCACCGACGATGACGACATCGCCGGCAAGATAGCAGAGTATATGCATTTACCCGAAAAATACCGTTTGGTATGCATACTTCCGGTGGGTACAGCGGCAGAGGAGACAAAAAATACACCGCGAAAGCCCTTTGAAAGCAGGGCGTGGTTCGCATAAACAAGGGGTATACCCGTCAGGTGTAATTTTTCTTGCTGTGTTTTTTGTATTTTGTAGAATTTACTATTGCAATATCTTTCATAAACTGATATAATATAATAGTATACTTTTGTGTATCGGGAGAATCAGCGATGAAAATAGTTGCAGTGGCAAATCAGAAGGGCGGAGTCGGCAAGTCCACAACAGTGGTAAATCTTGCGGCTTCACTGGGTATCAGGGGCAAAAGAGTGCTTTGTGTGGATATGGATCCGCAGGGCAACTGTACCAGCGGCTTCGGCATAAACAAGAAGGCTGTGCCGCATACCACATATGATGTGCTGATGGGTATGGATGCCCGTCAGGCAGTGGTGAGCACGACCTTTGCCAATGTGTCCGTGATGTGCAGCACACTGAGCCTTGCAGGGGCAGAGGTGGAGCTTACATCCGAGGAGGACAGGGCATTCAAGCTCAAAAGCAGTCTTGAGGTGCTCGAAGACAGCTATGATTATATCATAGTAGATTGCCCCCCGTCACTGTCACTGCTCACGATAAATTCCCTCTGTGCCGCTGACAGCGTACTGATACCGCTGCAGTGCGAGTTCTATTCCCTTGAGGGATTGTCCCAGCTGATAGAATCCGTGCGCAGGATAAAGAAGAATTACAATCCCGGACTTGATATAGAGGGGATAGTATTCACTATGGCCGACAGCCGCCTGAATCTGACAAATCAGGTGGTGAGCGAGGTCAGGAAGCATTTCCCGGAGAAGGTGTTCAAGACATCCATACCGCGAAATGTAAGGATATCGGAATCTCCCTCCTTCGGTATGCCTATCATATACTATGACAGGCTTTCAAAGGGAGCTGACAGCTATGAGAAGCTGTCGGAGGAATTTCTGAAGAGAAACGGCGAGAAGAGAGTGAAGCCCGACAGGAAGCTTCTGAGGAGGGGTAGATAATGGCACTTGGCATGGGTCTTGACGGTCTGCTCGGAGATGCAGGCGAGAGCATTACCACGCTCAGGCTCACGGACATAGAGCCTAACAAGGATCAGCCGAGAGGCTCATTTGATGCGGAGCATCTCAATGAGCTTGCCGACTCCATAAGGGAGCACGGGCTGTTGCAGCCGATCATCGTGCGTCCTCTTTCAAACGGCGTTACATATCAGATAGTAGCAGGCGAGAGACGGTGGAGAGCTGCCAAGATAGCAGGTCTCAAGGAGATACCTGTACTCATCCGCGAGGTGGATGAGCTGCAGATGAACCGCATCGCCATAATAGAGAATATACAGCGTCAGGATCTCGACCCTGTGGAGGAGGCCACCGCATACCGCAGGCTCATAGAGCAGTACGGCATGACACATGAGGAGCTCTCCAAGTCAATAGGCAAGTCGAGACCGTATATCACGAATATCCTTCGTGTACTGACACTGCCCGACAGCGTCACCGACCGTCTCAGGGCAGGAGACATCTCCACGGGTCACGCAAAGGCGATGCTCGCACTTGCAGACAAGGACAAGTACGACGAGGTGCTCGAGAAGATACTCAAGGGGCATCTTAACGTGCGTCAGACGGAAAAGCTGGTGGAGCAGTACAATTCACAGCCCGCACAGCAGACAGAGAAGTTCAGACCCGAAAATAAGTTCTACGTTGAGACTGCACTGAGCCTGAAGGAGCAGACGGGCAGAAATGTCAATGTCAAGGCAAAGGGCAAGGGCGGCGTACTCAGCATAGAGTTTTTCAGCGATGAGGATCTGATGCGTCTGACGGAGCTGCTTGCAAAATAAATGTTCCGACTGTTTATAATGTTCCGGTGGACATGTTCCGGGTTGAATTTGTCTTCTTTCTATAATGTTCCACGTGGAACATTATGATCCGAACATTGAGGATATGAAATGGTAAATTTCGGCAATTCATGGGATGAGGTAATGAGAGGCGAGTTTGATCAGCTCTACTACCTGCAGCTAAGGCAGTTTCTCAGGCAGGAGTATTCCCGCTTCGAGATATATCCCGGTATGTACGATATATTCAATGCGCAGAAGCATACCCCGTATGAGAAGGTCAAGGCGGTCATACTCGGACAGGATCCGTATCATGAGCCGGGACAGGCTCACGGTCTGTGCTTCTCGGTGAAAAGCGGCTGTCCTATGCCGCCCTCGCTCCGCAATATATTCAAGGAGCTGCAGAGCGACACAGGGATCGTGAACACCTCCACGGAGCTTTATCCGTGGGCTGACAGGGGAGTACTGCTGCTCAACACCGTGCTCACCGTAAGACGGGGGCAGGCAAATTCGCACAAGGGCATGGGCTGGGAGATATACACCGACCATGTGATACAGAAGCTCAATGAGCGTGAAGAACCGATGGTGTTCCTGTTATGGGGCGGCAATGCCAGAAGCAAGAAGTCGCTCATAACCAACAGGGCGCATCTGATACTTGAAGCCGCACATCCATCGCCGCTCTCGGCAAACAACGGCTTCTTCGGATGCAGACATTTCTCAAAATGCAATGATTTCCTCGCAAAGCATGGTCAGACGCCTATAGACTGGCAGCTTTGATGATGATGATATCGAGTAATAATAAAGGTGGAATAGAAGAATGGGTATATTAGACGGCCTTTTCGGCAATTACAGTAAGCGTGAGCTTAAAAAGATACAGCCTATCGTTGACAAGGCTCTTGCTCTGCGCGAAGAATACGGTAAGCTCACCGAAAAGGAACTCAAGGCAAAGACTCCCGAATTCAAGGAGAGACTTGCCAACGGCGAAACTCTCGACGATCTCCTTCCCGAGGCACTTGCCACGGTAAGAGAGGCAGCAAAGCGCGTACTCGGCAAGGAGCCCTATGAGGTTCAGCTTGTGGGTGCGACAGTGCTCCATCAGGGACGTATCGCTGAGATGCGTACCGGTGAAGGTAAGACCCTCGTTGCGTGCTGCGCATCCTACTGCAACGCACTCGACGGCAAGGGAGTACACGTTGTAACGGTCAATGACTATCTGGCAAAGACACAGTCCGAGGAAATGGGCAAGGTATACCGCTATCTCGGTCTTACCATCGGCTGCATACTCCACGATATGAACAACGATCAGCGCCGTGAGCAGTACAACTGCGACATCACCTACGGTACCAACAACGAGTTCGGCTTCGACTATCTCCGTGACAACATGGTAATATACAAGTCGGAGAAGGTACAGAGAGAATTCAACTTCGCCATCGTCGATGAGGTGGACTCCATCCTCATAGATGAAGCGAGAACTCCTCTTATCATATCGGGCAGAGGCGATAAGTCCACCGAGCTCTACACCTTTGCGGACAAGTTCGCCAAGACCTGCAAGCCCTTCGTTGTGGCTGAGATGGATACCAAGACCGATCAGGAAGAGATCGCAGAGGACTGCGACTACATCATAGACGAGAAGGCTAAGACCGCTACCATCACAAGACGCGGCGTAAAGAAGGCAGAAAAGGCATTCAACGTGGAGAACCTCTACGATGCTGCCAACACCACACTTCTCCATCACATCAACCAGGCGCTCAAGGCAAACGGCGTAATGAAGAAGGATATAGACTATGTTGTCAATGAGGGCGAGATAGTCATCGTCGATGAATTCACAGGCCGTCTCATGCAGGGCAGACGCTACAATGACGGTCTGCATCAGGCAATAGAAGCAAAGGAAGGCGTAAAGGTCGCACACGAGTCCAAGACCCTCGCATCCATCACATTCCAGAACTTCTTCCGTCTCTATGCAAAGCTCTCCGGTATGACCGGTACCGCTATGACAGAGGAAGACGAGTTCAGGGAGATATACAAGCTCGATGTTATCGAGGTGCCTACCAACAAGCCCGTTATAAGAATAGACCATCCCGATGTTGTATTCAAGACCGAGAACGGCAAGTTCAAGGCTGCGATAGAGCAGATAAAGGAATGTCACGCAAAGGGTCAGCCCGTGCTCGTCGGTACTATCAATATCGACAAGTCCGAGCAGCTTTCCAAGCTCCTTGACCGTGAGGGCATCAAGCATAATGTCCTCAATGCGAAGCACCATGCAAAGGAAGCAGAGATAGTAGCACAGGCAGGTCAGTACGGTGCAGTTACCATTGCGACCAATATGGCAGGCCGTGGTACGGATATACTCCTCGGCGGTAACGCAGAATATCTCGCAGTTGCGGATATGAAGCGCGAGCAGATACCCGAAGAGATAATAAACGAAGCGATATCCTATGCGGATACCGACAACGAAGAGATACTCGAAGCAAGAAAGCACTACCGTGAGCTCCTTGCCAAGAGAAACGAGCAGATCAAGGGCCAGGCTGAGAAGGTCAAGGCTGCAGGCGGTCTGTTCATACTCGGTACCGAGAGACATGAGTCAAGACGTATCGACAATCAGCTCCGCGGCCGTGCAGGCCGTCAGGGCGACGAGGGCGAGAGCCGCTTCTTCCTCTCCCTCGAGGACGATCTCATGAGACTGTTCGGCGGCGACCGCATGCAGGTCATGATGAACTCCATTAATGTCGAGGAGGATATGCCCATCGAGTCGAAGATGCTCTCGAAGGTCATCGAGTCCTCACAGAAGAAGGTGGAGGGACGCAACTTCTCCATCAGAAAGAACGTCCTCAACTACGACGACGTTATGTCCACTCAGCGTAAGATAATCTACGACCAGCGTGCAAAGGTGCTCGACGGCGAGGATATACACGAGTATATCGAGAAGATGATCAAGGACTGGGTAGTAGACGGCGTGAACCTCTACATAGTAGACGGCTCGCTGCAGGAGGACTGGAACCTTGCCGGTCTGCGTGAGCACTTCGCAGGTCTGCTCACCACCGAGGATGACTTCCGCTATGAGGGCAGAGAGCTCGAGGAGGCTTCCAAGGATAAGATCATCGCAGAGCTGCAGGAAAGAGCTGCAAGACTCTACGAAAAGCGCGAGAAGGATCTCGGCACGGATATACTCCGCGAGCTTGAGAGAGTTATCCTCCTCAAGGTCGTTGATACAAAGTGGATGGCACACATCGACGACATGGAAGAACTGCGCAAGGGTATCGGCCTTCGCGGATTCGGTCAGAAGAACCCTGTCGTTGAATACCGTTATGAAGGCTTCGAGATGTTCGATGCTATGGTAGAGTCTATACGCGATGAGACAGTAAGACTTCTCTTCACCATCCAGGTGAACAACAACGAAGAGCCTCAGAGAGAAAGAGTGGCAGAGCCCATGGATACACCCGATGACGGCTCATTCACCGCCGCTCCGAGACGCGCCGCAAAGATAGGCAGAAACGATCCCTGCCCCTGCGGAAGCGGAAAGAAGTACAAGCATTGTCACGGCAAAGACGTGAAGTAAAATTCGCCCCTCTTCATAACGGAGAGGGGCATAAACAAAAGGTGATAAATATGCTCAAGACAGACTGCATAAAGGAACTTACCGGACATATAATACCCTTCTGGGACAAGCTGCGCGACGATGAGAACGGCGGCTTCACAGGACAGGTGGGGTATGATCTTACTGTTGATAAGAAGGGTGACAAGGGCGTTATACTCAATTCCCGCATACTCTGGTTCTATTCAAGCGTGTACCTTACCTTCAGGGACAGCGATGCACAGCTTGCAGAAAAGGCGCTCGACAATGCCGCTCATGCGTATGAGTTCCTTCGGGACAAGTGCGTGGACAGGGACTTCGGCGGAGTATACTGGATGATGAAGTATGACGGTGAGCCCTGCGACACGATGAAGCATACCTACAATCAGGCATTTGCGATATATGCGCTCTCCACCTATTTCGAGGCATCGGGCTGCGAGGAAGCGCTCGACCTTGCATTTGAACTGTTCGATACGGTGGAGGAAAAGTGTACGGACGATGTGGCATACATGGAGGCATTTGACCGTGAGTGGCAGCTCATAGAGAACGATGCTCTCAGCGAGAACGGTCTCATGGCAGACAAGACCATGAATACCGTACTGCATCTCATCGAAGCATACACCGTGCTCTACAAGGTCAGCGGCGATGAGGAGGTAGCAGAGAGACTTCGTTTCCTGCTCGACATCACCGAGAACAAGATATACGATCATGATGCGCACAAGCTGCTGGTATTCTTTGACCGTGAGCTCAGTGTCATAGGCGATATACATTCCTACGGCCATGACATAGAGGCACAGTGGCTCATCGACCGTGCCTGCGATGTGCTGGGCGATGAGGAGCTCAAGGAGCGCTGGAAGAAGTACGATCTGGAGATATCCGAGAATATCTACGATATCGCATATGACAAGCAGAGCGGCTCCCTTTTCAACGAGCGCGACAACGACTACATCAACCGCAAGAGAATATGGTGGGTGCAGGCTGAGACAGTGGTAGGCTTTGTGAATGCATATCAGCACGGCGGGGACAAGAAGTTCCTCGAGGCTGCGGAAAAGGTCATGGAATGGATAAAGTCGAAGCAGGTGGACAAGCGCTGCGGTGAATGGTACTCTCAGCTTGACGAGAACGGCGAACCTGTTGCACTGGCTGTGGTGGACGAGTGGAAGTGCCCGTATCACAACGGCAGGATGTGCATGGAGATAATTGCAAGACTTTAAGGAGGTAAAGTAAATGAAGGAAGAGATAGTAAAGGGTATCGAAGAGATGCAGAAGCAGCTCGCAGGCATCAAGGAAGTCATAAAGGGCTCGGATATCACGAGCATACCCGAGGAGGACAAAGAGCGCCTCAGAGGTATTGCAGAAGGTCTCAGACATGACTGTGACAAATTCAGCACAGAGTTCGAGAAGGAATCCTCCGCGGCTTGCGAGGATATAAAGAAGGGCGTGGATGAAGCGTCCGTAGAGCTTGAAAAGGCTTATCACGAGATAAGGGGCTCACTGACCGAGCTTTTCGAGAAGCTTGGCAGCAAGGACGGAGATGTTTGAGGTCATACCCTTCTGCGGTCTTTCCCCCTATCAGATGATGATGCTTTTCATCATCTGGTCATTCCTCGGCTGGGCGATGGAGGTATGCGTCCACACGCTTAAAATGGGTGAATATTCGGACAGAGGCTTCCTTTCGATGCCTCTGTGTCCGATATACGGCTTCGGTGCGAACATCATAACAGTGGTACTGCGCCCCGTGCTCGGAGATCCGCTGGTGCTGTTCATCACATCGGCGGTGATATGCACCGCATTTGAATTTGCGGTGGGCGTGATGCTGAAAAAGATATTTCACAATCAGTGGTGGGACTACTCCGATGAGCCCTTCAATTTTCACGGGTACATATGCCTGAAGGTGACGATAGAATGGGGCGTGGTATGTCTCATCGGCGAGAGCTTTGTGATACCCGCGATACTCGGACTTGTGGATATGATCCCCCGCATAGCGGGTATGATCTTCATATGCATAAGCGCCGTGCTCATACTCATAGACACGGGCTGCTCATATGCCGCAGCACAGAGGCTCACGCTTCATATAAGAGAGTTTGCGGAGCTCAACAGCAAGATGTACGATACCGCCGAAAAGCTCGGCAGCTCCCTCGGGAATGCCGCACTTGAGACCTCGGCTGCGATACAGGAGAATGCGGGCATAGCGCAGGTACGCGCGGACAATCTCACCGAAGACATACATTCTGCCGCACATGATGTAAAGCGCCTCATGCGTATGCGCTACGATGCATACATGGCATTCAGGGGAGACCGCAGGGAGCTGCGTCTGCTCAAGGCATTCCCGGGTATGCATCCCGACACGGGCAAAGATATCATAAAGGAACTGCGTGATATGTCCGTCGGCAACTGGGTGAATTCCGTGATAGAAAATATCAGAGTTAAGCTCCGGGCAGACAGTGTAGGCGAGCTTATCGGACATGGAGAAGACGATGATTGATTTTGATCTGGATCGTGCTGTGATAGAAAAGGCGACCTTCGGCGACGTGATAAGCTTTGACGTCGCCGCTCTCAGGCTGCCCTCACACAGCAGATACAACCCCGGTCCGGATGTGCTCGATGTGGATGCACGCCTTGTGCTGCACGCGCCTATACGCATCACCACAAGGCAGCGCATGCTCATGGATATTGACAATATACCCCACACGCGCAGGGCGAGAAACATCTACAAGAGCGAATACAAGTCACTGGCGGAGAGCCTGTCGGACACGGAGCTCATAGAGAGCAGGGGGCATATCATCAGTGTACACTGCGAGCCTACACAGGAGATATACGACATCGAGTATACGGGCGACCCGGAGGTGGAGATACTCTCCCGGGAGAAGGTGAAGCTGACCCTCAAGCAGAGGGCGGAGCTCATCACAGGTGAGCTGCCTGTGATACTCATGGCTATATCCCACAAGAACACGCCTTTCCCGGCGAAGCTGCTGGCATGGCTGGCGGTGGCATACGCACTCTCCCCCATCGACCTTGTGCCCGACTTCATCCCCGTTATAGGCTATCTCGACGACATCGTGATACTGTCCGCGCTCATATCCCTTGCGGTGGGGATGATACCCGAGGAGATAATGCAGGAATGCCGCACACAGGCAGAGAATGACCGCCGCACCGGCGAAAAGAAATGGGTATACGCCGTACCCAATATCATAATATGGATGATAATACTTATGATAATAATCGGCATTGTCATCAACGCCGGCTGATCATGACCGTGATGACGGAAGGGACGAAGGTATATGTATCAGACAGTCGATCTCGTTATAACGCCCGAAGAAATGGCAGAGGCACTGCGCCCCTTCAAACTTTTTATCAGCAATACCCATGTCCCCGTTGGCTATGGATATACCCCGACAGATGATTTCCTGTCGGGGTATAAGTCGCTTTATGATATGCTCTGCCGCGGGGAACATATCGACAGCCGCAGGGATCATGCACTGCTGCCGCATTTCTCCGTGACTTCGGATATAGACACCGTAAGATACGGCAGGAGACACACCTATGAAGGCAGGGAATACGTCCTGTACGAGGGTACGGACAGGGGCATACCTCCGTATATAGCGCCCTTTGCACTTAGCGTATATACCGAGGACGGCAAGGTATGCGCAAGCACCCGCGCATCATATATGGCGGAGGGCGCACACATCATGGGATATCAGATGGTATATCCGAGGCTTGGAAAAAATGAAGCCGCATCCCATGGCGTTGAAAGCGAAAAGGAATGGGCTTCATACAATGATTATATGCTTTTCAGGGAACATATCATGGGCATCACATCTGCCCTGACGATCATATGCGGCGGCGTGAAAAAGAAAACATCCGTCAGGATAAGCGACAATGCCAAAGAGGCGATACCGCGTTTTGACTGTATACAAAGCTATGGCCTGACGGTGGTATGATCAATCCCCTTCTATGACCGAAATAAATATCTCATTGAGCCTGTCCCAGCTTGCTGCAGGGGCGGGTTCTTCTTTTCCCGCAAGCTCCTTCAGCTCTGAGATGGAGCGGTCGAGGTAGTCGTTTAGCTCCGGTATGCGCCTGCCCTCACCCAGTTCGGGCATATGCATCTTTGCTTCAAGGAGCGCATCCACGGTGCCGCGCATAGACGGTTCGAGCATAGCATCAGCGAGGTCGGCAAACTTCACCGGCGGAGGACAGTTCCGTTCGATTATCCACCGTGCTGCGAGCACGGGGCGCAGGACATACAGATACTTTTTCAGCTTTACCGTCTCCCCTTTCAGGTATTCGCGGTAATTGCCCTCTGCCATATGCAGATAGTGATAGAGCCCCGATTTGCTTATGAAGAACGAATTGATATCTTTCTGTATACTTGTCCAGTGATCGCCGGTGCGGTAGACTATGGGAGACCCGTTCCATTCAAAGAGAGCGGGGTTTGACTTATATAACAGCGTCAGAGCCTTTTTCAGATCCCAGCCGTTTATGTCGTACACGTCGTCAAGCTGCCATTCTATCACGTCGGGCACGTTGTCGAGCCGCAGATAGTCCTCATTGCGGCGCACATATATGAAGCGCACATCGTAGTCGCTGTCGGGGGACGCAAAGCCCCATGCCCTGCTGCCCGACTCTGCTGCATACAATATACGCACATTCTCCTTCTGCTCTATCTCCGTCAGTTTACGGAGTATCTCATCTTCTACAGTCATATATCCTCCGCAGGCTGAGCCTGCACCCACCCGCCGGGCAAAGCCCGGATTTACCCGATACGCATTTGCACAAAGCCTTTCATATTATCCTCGGAGTCGGCAAAGCCGACGGTTACCCGATACGCATTTGTACAAAGCTTTTCATATTATCCTCGGAATTGTT
>JAFPPJ010000016.1 GCA_017410745.1 Oscillospiraceae bacterium | reverse complement strand
TCTCTCTTGCAGCAGCGATAAGCATTTTTATATTATCCCTTACAGTTTCAAACGCATAAAGCCTCTCGTCAAAGCATCCCTTCTGAGTATCAACGACCAACAGTATCATATTCTTCTCCTTAATACGTCACATCATCAGAAACGCTATAGTTTTCCGACTCATATCAGAAAACTATAGCGAAAACTTCTTTATAATACTTTACTCTGCCTGTCAGTATTCCTTTGTGAGTTTGTCGATACCGTAGCTTTCCATGAAGTCACGAAGCTCATCATCATTTGTGATGAGTATCATCTGTTCATATTTGCCCGTGTATATGTCCTTGAAGCCTACTGTGCGCTCCCCTGTACAGATGCTTGCACGCATCACAGGTATCAGCCGCTCCTTGTCGTAAGTCTTATTCTCTTCATGCTTGTGCCGTGAAAAAAGTGACATATCATCACCTCATCATATACAATACAGATTGGTCTCCCATGCAGGGATATACAGCAGATGTCGCATATACAGCCTGAGATCCGGATTTATACTGTGTATGAGCAGCGGGAGAGCGAATATATCCTCTGTGCGGTGATACAGCGCACATATCAGCCGCGAACCGTTTTCAAGAGAAGCCCTGCAGCCTTGTATCGCTTCGCTTTCCGCTCCCTCTACATCCATCTTGATTAGGGTGGCATGATCGCACAGACTGTCTCCTCGCACCGCCTTTACCGTGCGTGTCTTTTTATTTCCGCCGTCGTCAATGCGGGAATTCCTGCCCGACAGATCGTCGAAATCAAGCTCTGTATCCTCGCTGTATGCTGCAGCATTCACAAGGGTGATATTTTCCATAGCATCGCAGTTCTTCGTCAGCTTGCGGAAATTGCGCGTATCGGGCTCTACTGCATATATATGACGATACCCGGTCATGCCTGCAAACTCTGTCACAGTATCGCCGTTGTATGCGCCCATATCAATATATATCTCATCATCGGTGAAGCTGAAAAGCTCGCTGAAAATCTGCTCTCTCTCTGCGGTGCAGCGTGTAAGATGATCTATCCTGCCGCTTATGCGGAAGTTTATCACATCCGCAAAGGTCTGCCTTGACATATCATCTGCAAGCAGATCATACACCTTCTGCAGCTCCTCTGCATGTTCCATACAGTAGGAATATGTGAACAGCCCGTCACCCACTACAGGCACATCGGGCGCTATCAGCGTGTGTCTTGACGCGATATCCTCTATTCGGTCATACAGGCTGCGGTAGCCTGCCCCGAACGCAAGCACCACGATGAAATCATCTATCAGTGCTTCTATCTGCGACAGGGAATGTACAAGATGCCCCCTGAAGCTGTGCCCTCTTACAAACTCATCGCTTGCAAAGAAGCCCGCAACAGGTATGGAATACATATCAAATACGCGCAGTATCTTGTCCGCGCCGTCTCCCATGCCATATATGAATATGGGAAGCTCCGTCTGACGGAGCATTTCCCATGAATCGACCCTTTCGGTTATGAAATCAAGCATCGTTATCGCTTTCCATGAAGAAGTCGCCGTCATCCTCCATATGATGAGGCGGTATCCCCGCAGAGATCATATCGCGGCCTCTGATGCTGTACTTGTCCCTTGCGGCCTCTATGCGCTCATCGAGCAGGTTCATGAATTCGCGGGGGGCTTTGATGGACTTTACTTCCTTGACAGGGGTATCATTGTCCTTGACATTGATAACAACTGTACCGCATCCGAACATCCTCTGTCCGAAGGGCAGCACGAGCTTCTTGTCTATGACCCTGTAAAGGTCGAATTCATCCTCTTCCACGGTAAAAAGTCCCTTTCTGGTGATGAACTTCTTATCGGTAAGTATGTATCTTGTGAATGATATAGGCAGACCGAAAAGTGTACGCTTCTTGTCCGTCCAGATGTAATCAAAATCTATCTTCATTATGATTCCTCCCCGCAAAGCAGATACGCCTTAGCGCCATGAGACGGTATATCGGCAGATATTTCGCCGCACATCTCGCCCGACCACAGTTCCTTTGCTGCAAAGCTGCCCGCAAAGCCTGCATCCTCGGGGTCTATCGTCACCCTTGCAGGCTTGTCGCCCGCATTGAATACAGCGATATATGTACCGCCATCGGTATTCTGTGCAGCCCACAGTATTATCTCGCAGCCGTCGATATCCCTGCGCCATACCTGATGGGAATGCCTTGCATTCTTATGCATCGTGAGTATATCTTCATTGGTGATAAGGCTCATGGTGAAGTCGTCAAAGCCGGTCATCTCACCGCCTATGAACAGCGGTGAACGGAATATGCTCCACAGTGTGAGCATAGTGATCTGCTCATCCTGTGTGAACCTTGTGCGGTCGTTCTTGTCATAGTCCTGCCTGAGCGGCCCTATGGGGAGCATATCCGCATCGGGATAGCACTGTGTGCCTGTATGTATGCTCCATACCTGTGCACGTTCGAACATATTGTACAGCAGCTTCCAGTCGTCCCAGAAGTCATCCGTAATGCGCCACATATTGGAATACTGCTTGTACATCTCCGCATATTCTATGAGAGCGGGGCCCGGTGATAAGGACAGCACCATATCTCCGCTTGCCCTGAGCGCATCGGAAAGGAGCTTCAGCTCTGTCTCACAGGCGGGCATCTCACGGGCGATATCATCGCACTTGATGAAGTCCACGCCCCATGATGCGTACAGTTCAAATATGCTCTTGTAGTATTCATATGCGCCCTTTTTCCCAGGGTCTACACCGTACATATCGGTGTTCCACATGCATATGCTGTTGGTCTTTGCGACCTGCCTTGCGGTCACATCAGTACCCTTTATCGGGGTATTGCGGTGCACTGCCTGACGCGGTATTCCTCTCATGATATGTATGCCGAATTTCAGCCCGAGAGAATGCACATACTCCGCGAGAGGTGCAAAACCCTTGCCTCCCGCAGATGAGGGAAATCTGTTCTCTGCAGGGATAAGGCGTGAATATTCATCCATGCACAGCTCCGTGAAGGGATGATATTCATGGTTCTCGGCTGTGGGCTCGTACCACTGTATATCCACCACGATATACTCCCAGCCGTACTTTTTAAGATGCTTTGCGCAGAATTCTGCGTTCTTCCTTACTATATCCTCTGTAACAGCCGCGCCGTAGCAGTCCCAGCTGTTCCAGCCCATAGGCGATGAATTTATCATATAGTTGTCCTCACAGCTTATCCGAGCTTCTGCTTTATGTAGTCATCATAGGATATGTCGATAACAGCGGGATACTTGTTGTAGACGATACTTTCCGTATCCGACATATCGTGCGGCACCAGCGGGATATACTCCGACCGTGCAGTATCTGCTATCATAGCATTTACAGTAAGTGAGAAATCTTCAGCCGACACTTCCTTGCCGTCTATCATGCACTTGGGGGCGGTGCCGCTGCTGTTGCTCTCGCTCTTAATATGATATCGTGAGAATTGGTCGTCCTCCACCGATACCATCTCCATTTCAAGGGCATACGGAGCACCTGTGGTATGACCGTACTGATTCATGCATATAATTTCTCTGTCTTCACTTATATACTTTGTGAAGCCCCATATGCTCACTACCTTGAAATCATATTTCATGATCTTGCTGCCGACAGGGACATAGACATTGAACAGACCGAAGCTGTTCACAGCGACCACAAGCTCTTCTCTTCTGTCGCCCACAAGGTCTCCTATATATACGCCCTGATAATACTCTGTGCCGTCAAGTATCTCCTTGTACTTCTTCCTGTACGCCGCACTAAGGGATGTACCGTTCTCATCAGCCGATACTCCTCCTGCAAATGCACTTATACCTGCTGTACATAGTGCAGCCGCCAGTAAAGCGGAGACTATCCTGTGCTTCATATACGCCCTCCTTTATCAAGTATATCGGCAAATGTATATGAAGACAGCTTCTCCGCGATAGCCTTGCCTACCTCCTCATATACCGCCCTGTATCTGCAGACTTCCTTGATGGTATGCGTGCAGACGAAATCGTCCTCATGGCATTTATTGATGTGATACTCCCCTTCTATGGCTGCAACTACATCGTATAGGGTTATGTCCGACGGAAGTCTTGCAAGCTCGTATCCGCCCTGCATACCCTTATAGGAACGCACAAGACCGGATGATACCAGCTTGCGCAGTATCTTCAGCGAGAAGCGCAGCGTCACGCCTGTCTTCTCGGATATGGTCTTGGCATCGCGCCTTGTGCCCTCAAGGGCAAGACATCCAATTATCCTTACAGCGTAGTCTGTCTCAAGAGTAATACACATAGTGTCTCACCATCTATCAGAAATCTTTGAGTCTTTTGCTTCTTCCGGGATTTTTC
>JAFPPJ010000005.1 GCA_017410745.1 Oscillospiraceae bacterium | reverse complement strand
TCAGATAATATTATATCACAACACATATGATAAATCAAGCAGAATAAGCGGACTGTGCCCGCAGCCATTTCTCTGAAATCCTCCTGCACGTCGGTCTTATCTGTTTCTATCGTTCATACATCAAACGCGCCCTTTATCCGAAAGGGCGCGTTGAATCAGCATATTACTGTGGATATATCCATATCCCGTAGTATATCATTGGACCGAGCGGATATGTTCGGTCTGCCGCCGGTGACTGCTTTCATGTACCAACGCTATCTTACTGTCCATGTTCAACATCCCTTTTGTCCTATCAGTGCTTCTACAAGTGCCCGCTTCTCATACAGCACACATCCGCCGTCATGGTCATCGAGCAGTATATCACCGCTCTGCAGCGCTGTGAACAACGGTGAATGCATGGCATCACGCAGCGAGCCGTTTTTCACATTCACGTCTGAATACGGTGAGAACGGGCAAGGCTCTGCGCCTCCGTGTGAATTGATGTGGAAAAATCCCCTGCCCGCGGCTACACATCCGCCCGAAAGCTTCTCATCTCCCGGGAAGGATATATACACCATTTCGGGACGTTTCTCACGAAGCCTGTGTATCTCCCCGGCGAGAAAATCACGCTGTATATCCGTAGGGGCAAGTTCGCTGCTTTCATCCGTCACCGGCACATATTCCACGAATATCACCGCCTTGCATCCCCTGTCCGACAGACTGTCAAGGAATGCATCGGATGTGACCTCCATGAAGTTTTCCCTGGTCACCGTGACCGATGCACCGAATACCAGCCCACGCCGCCCGAACTCATCCATATTGGATATGAGCTTGTCGTAGATGCCGTCGCCGCGCCTTTCATCCGTTATCTCCCTGCCGCCTTCTATGCTCATGATCGGTATAAGATTGCGGCATTTGTCAAACAGTGTGAAATACCGTTCATCAATGAATGTGCCGTTGGTAAATATGGGAAAAAGTATATCCGTCCTCTCCCCTGCCGCTTCTATGACATCACGCCTTAGCATGGGTTCTCCGCCTGCGAGCAGTATAAAGCTTATGCCCAGCTCATCCGCCTCATCGAACAGCTTTGCCCATTCTTCTGCGGTAAGCTGCTTCACGGCTTTCTCATCTGTAGTAGCGTGGTTCTGTCTGGAATAGCAGCCCGCACAGTGCAGATTACATCTGCTGGTGATGCTTGCGATAAGGAACGGAGGTATATGCTCTCCTGCATCCTCTGCTCTCCTGCGCTTTTTCGATGCGGTGCGGCTGGCTGCGGCAAATCTGAGCATAAAAGCACTTTCCTTAGGGTCTTTAAGAGTTGCCTTCAGCGCTTCGGCCACTACCCTCTCCACGCCCTTTGTCATATAGCTCTGCAGATCAAAGCTCCCGGTCATGTTACCACCCTGCCTGACGTTTACAGCAATGAAATGATGCAGTCCTCGACCTGGGACATATCTGCTGTGGGCTCAAATCTTGCCACAACATTTCCTTCACGGTCGATTATGAATTTTGTGAAATTCCACTTGATGTCGGGCTTCTTGTCCCATTCGGGATCAGCCTCTGAGAACATCTTTTCGAGCAATGCCTTGTATTCATGCTCGCCAAAGCCTTCAAATCCCTTCTGCGACTTGAGGTATGTATACAGCGGGAGCTCATTCTCACCGTTCACATCCGCTTTCTTCATCTGAGG
>JAFPPJ010000205.1 GCA_017410745.1 Oscillospiraceae bacterium | reverse complement strand
GTATGCGTTCGTTTATTGCCATGCGTACATAGGCACATATATAGTCGCTGACAGCCTGTCGGCTTTTGCCCAGATATGCCATGCCGTATTCGGATGGATCGTATTCATGATCGGCAAAGGCATCTCCTATAGCCCTTATCTCCTTTTCATCCAGGGTATTTATTTTTACCATTCGTATCCTCCTCTGATGACCCTCACCATTAAGCCTTTCGGATATAAAAATCGCATTTTTCTGCGCCCTTGCCAAGAGTGCCACTGCGTTCAAAGACTACTCCGGGCAGATGTCCGTATATCCTTTCGTCATTCTCGCAGAATATCTTGGTCAGTTCGGGACATCCAAGCTTTGTAAAATAGGTCATATACGGACATTGCAGGATGTCCATGCGGTAGGAATCCTTTTTCCTGGGATAGAATTTGTTTTTGAACCCGCAGGAAGCGCCGAAATTGTTTTTGGTCATAGGATCCCACATCCCGATGAAAAGTGCGGGCATGAACGGGAGCTTCATTATCGTTTTGAGAGGTCCAAGCTTTGCACATATCTTTACCGATGCATTCTCAATGACTG
Source organism: Oscillospiraceae bacterium (assembly GCA_017410745.1). Taxonomy (GTDB): domain Bacteria; phylum Bacillota; class Clostridia; order Oscillospirales; family Ruminococcaceae; genus Huintestinicola. The sequence continues at coordinate 4,531 of JAFPPJ010000205.1, read as the reverse complement.
CATAAGCCTGTTCCTGGGTCATGAATTCCTTTGCAGTCATGTACACTGCAGCCGCAGGAAATATCTTTTCATCGGTATGAGAATGTACTCCGCGCGGCAGATCCTTATACCGTTCAATATATTTGTGCAGCCTTGATGCGGCTTTGCGGCGGAACATCGCGTACTGTTCCTTGCTAAGTATCTTTTGTATCTCTTCTCTGTACTCCTTTTTGGAGTCAAGTATCTTTATTGCTGTTTTCATGATCTACCTCTGTTCCTTCACACTGTACCTGAAATCGCACATATCCGCGCCCTCTGCAAGAGTTTTGGTGCGGACAAGCTCAGCGCCCATAATATCCGCTATAACATAGTCGAGTCTGCACAGATACTTTGCAAGACCCGGCATACCCTCGTCCTTGCAGAGCTTGCATATGCCGCACTGATAATAGTTATATCCCAGATCATAATCAGCGCTTTTCGGCAGTACCTCCACAGCCCAGTTGTTCTCGCCTTTTGCACTGCTGATCTGACGAGCCCACTCCATCCTTCCAGGTATCTTATCTTCAGAGAGATAGTCCTCTGCAGAGCCCATGGCTTTTTTGAACATAGAATTATTTTTCAATGCGTCGGCTAATATCTCATAATTCTGTGCTGCGTCAAGTCCCGAGCAGCGGTTCATCGCGATAAAATATGCTCCCATAAGATAAGACGTACATAGTCTGCTGTCAGACATATCCTTTGCTCTTGCGACGATCGCACGATGCTCTCTTAGTATATCCACCCGTGTCTTGTCCGACAGGCAGCGGGCGATCTGTCCTTTTTTACAGGCGCTGTGAAAATACAGCCCGATAAACCATATCTTGAATGATGATCTCATTATACACCTCTTTTGATTAGTTATTGCTAACCGCAAAACACATGAGCGCAGGAGAAAAGATGCCATAATGTAAAGTATTTATACGGATACATATGGCGGGTATCTACCTGCGCGAGAGTTGTGATATGCTAACTTATATAATTATACATCATCTTTTCCGAAAATGCAAGTGGTTTTTTCATTATTCGCTATATGTTCACGGAACATCCGGGAAAAAATATACAGACCTTGACAGCCCGATGAAAAAGTGATATAATCTATGCGGTTAGCAGTCGCTAACCTAATGAAAAATACAACGGAAATAGCCATTATGCCGCATTATGGCCCTATTTGGAACATGATGCATGACCTATGTTATGGAGGGTATAAATGAGAGAACTTGATGGCTGCAAGTTTTATGCTGAGCTTCATTCTATCCTGATAAAGAAATACGGAGATATCGGCGAAAAGATATGGCAGCAGGCCGCAGATGATTACGACAGCATCATGTCGGACAGTTACTACAAAAACCACAAGGGAGCCTTCGGGATACCGGCAGCGGTGCTGTACAGAGCGCTTCGCACGAACGGGAAAGATGCCGACAGGATAATGCAGAAATACGGTGACCTCAAAGGCATGCAGAGGGCAAAAGCACTTCGGAAGCTGACATATATACCTTTTTTTGAAGATATCGCCTGGTGCTTTTTCTCGAAGATACTTGATATAGCAAGCAGTGAAAAGAAGGGTTACAAAAGGCATATCGTAAGTACGCCTCCGACCATGTACGGCGTTGACATCACATCATGTCCGATGCATGAGGTCTGCAAAGAGCTTGGAGAAGAGAATGCGGTTCTCTGTATATGCCATATGGATAAAAATATGGCAAAGGGTTATCGCAAGCTGGATTTCCGTCGACAAACAGCTATTCCCGAGGGAGCGGAATACTGCGAATACAGGGTCAGGAAAAAATGATCTGTATTGAAAAGGTGAAGAAGGGGACATTATGATAAAAGTCGTTATTACAGCACTGATCATCTGCCTTATCGAGATAGGCGTGATAGTTGTCGCAAGCCCTATGGCAAAGCCATCGCTCGTGCTGCGGTTCCTGCCCGAAGATGTGCGTGAAGCTGCGAAGGATCATCCCGAGCCGCCGAAACACAAGCAGATCACAGCACATATACTGCTTGCGGTATTTTTGCTGTCTATCCTTGCAGGGACTATATATACCGGCACAGAGGGGATAAATGACGGCTGCGGCTTTTGGGGGCTTACAGGAAGATTTATCGTGATGCTGTATATCATGAAAGCATTTGATATAATAGTCCAGGATCAATGGCTCGTGATGACAGTGGGCTATTTCAAAAAGCTCTATCCCGAGACAGCAGACTGCGAAGGGTGGAAAGACAGGGGATTCAACAACAAGAATCAGATAATAAGGATCATTGCATATCCATTCCTCAGCATGGCAATAGCCGGCCTGTTTCTGCTGCTGCGTTGAACATATATCGCATATAGCGCGAAACAGTGCTGTCTAAAGACCATGTTGGTCAGAATATTGTAAGAAGCAGAGCAGGTCATGTTCTGCTTTTCTTTTATGCATATCTTATGTTTTTTGAAAAAAACTCTTGACAAGAGCAGAAAAATGTAGTACAATAGCTATGAACATAGATATTAAATGTTCATAGCTATTGGAGAGTGATATTATGGGCAAGGCATTCAGTGAAAAGGAGCGCAGTTTATTGCAGCAGAAGCTGCGTGAGACAGGGCTGAGACTGTTTGCGGAAAAGGGGATAAAGGGCGTTTCCATAAGAGAGCTCACCTCTGCGGCAGGCATAGCTCAGGGCGGGTTCTATACGTTCTACAAGGACAAGACCGATTTCATAACAGACCTTGTGGAGCTCAGGGTAAGAGAAAAGCTGGCAAAAATGGCTGAGAACAAGGAGACTTCGCTTGCAGACCCCGTAGAATTCCTTTCCGGGCAGTTCTATGCGGAGGGTATGCATCTGAAAGAGAACAAAGCCTTTGATAATGCGCTCAGCGGCACAATGGAGCTTTTCTTCGGCATAGATCAGAATGCGGCTGATCGTATCAAGTCTCTTTACAGGGAATATATCGATATGCTCATACGATACTGGCGTGATAACGGGTATGCAGTGGAGGCGGACACCGACGGGCTGCTTTCGATGATAAGGATGTGTGCGATCATGGTGATAAATTCATCTCTGATGGATGAAGGATACTATCGGCAGATATACAGGACATTCTGCTATACGCAGATGCGTGAATTCATTAAGGTGAGCAGATGAAAACTCAGGAGGAGAAGTTCAGGGATATAACCGAAGCACCGCTTTATCCGCTGCTGTGGAAAATGGCGATACCTTCTATGATAGGGATGATAGTGACATCTGTATACAGCGCCACGGATACATTTTTCATAGGAAAGCTCAACAGGACGGAGCTTACAGCATCGGTAGGCATAGTATTCTCATTCATATCTATGATACAGGCTGTGGGGTTCTGGTTCGGCTACGGCGCAGGAAATTATGTATCAAGGCAGCTCGGACAGCGTGATACGAATGAAGCTGACTCAATGACATCCATCGGTCTTACTCTGGCAGTCATAACGGGGCTTGTGATAATGACAGCAGGCATGATACTTATTAAGCCGCTTGCCGTACTGCTCGGAGCAAATACATCTGCAGAAGCGCTTGCGGCTACTGTATCATATCTGCGCATAACGCTGATAAGCGTTCCGATAATGCTTTCGGGAATTGTACTGTACAACGTGCTTCGTCTGCAGGGTAGTGCAAAAGACAGCATGACAGGCATATCTGTGGGCATGGTGTTGAATATGCTGCTCGATCCTGTTTTTATACTCGTGCTTGATATGGGAGTTGCGGGTGCGGCGCTTGCGAGCCTTATCGGACAGACGGCGGGTACGGCCATCCTTATCATGAAAATGGGAAAGAACGGCAATACCAGAATAAGGCTGTCACTTGCAAGGCCTGATATATTCCATATAAAGCAGATACTTGCGGGAGGTGCGCCTAACTTCTGCAGGCAGGGCATCACCTCTGTATCCGGGATACTGCTGAACAATATCGCGGGAACATACGGTGAAGCGGCGATAGCAGGGATGACGATAGCGATGCGTATACTCCAGATGGGATATGCACTTGTGATAGGCTTCGGTCAGGGCTTTCAGCCGATATGTGCCATAAACTACGGTGCATCGAAATATGACAGGATAAGGACTGCATTCAGATATGCGCTCATCACAGCCACGGCAGCGCTTTCGGTATTTGCGGTGATATTTTTCCTTGAAGCAGATGCATTTGCGGGAGTATTTTCGGAGAAGTCTGATGTGTGCGGCATCGCATCCGATATACTCAGAGCAATGTGTATACCGCTGCCGTTTATGGGGATATACATCCTTATCGGTATGATTTTGCAGAATATAGGCAGATTTGGTAAAGCTACACTTGTTACCGTTGCGGAAAGCGGCATATTCCTGATACCATCGGCACTGATGCTCACAGCTGTTCTCGGATACACTGGACTTGTATGGTGCAAGCCAGTATCGTCTGTATCAGCAGTTATATTCGCGGTACTTATAAGCAGAAAAACATTCAAATATGATCTGAAGGAAGCGGCGCAGTAATGAATAAGTATATTTTAAGATTTGATGAGATAGGC
>JAFPPJ010000204.1 GCA_017410745.1 Oscillospiraceae bacterium | reverse complement strand
TTTCATCCCCTTTGACCCAAGACAAATGAGTATGTCCCGACAACTGGCTACCGTTCAAAAGTCGCAAATTAATCCGTCAGCACAAACCATAACTCCATACTGACCCGTTTGAACAAATAAAACTCTTTATAATAAATTCAACCGCCCCTGTATAAAAAGGGGCGGTGGGGCGGGGAAACCGGTCACATATGGCAGACTTCCGGCTTGTCCGCATCGGGGATAAGGCTCTGCTTCTGTCCTCCGGCGAACATCTGCTCTATGGTGTGCCAGCCGAGCACAGCGCATTTCACTCTTGCGGGCATATGTGAAACATCGCGAAGGCTCGATGCCTCCTCGAGCTGCTCTATCTCCTCCTCGGAAGCCTCGCCCTTTATCATGCGCACGAATATATCAGCAAGGCGCAGGGCTTCATCCTTTGTCTTGCCGATGACCAGATCGAGCATCATATCCGCGCTCGCCTGTGATACAGCGCAGCCGTCGCCGGTGTATCCGCCTTCTATTATAGTGTCGCCGTCCATGCGCAGGCTAAGTACGATGTCATCACCGCAGGAAGGGTTCACGCCCTCAAGCACGAGATCCGCATTTTCTATCGGTACCTTGTGGTACGGGTTCATGTTGTGCTCTGTGAGTATCTCATTATAGAAAGTATTCATGCTATCACCTGTCAGTAGCCCATTTTTTTCCGGAGACCCGACAAGGACTCTATGAAGCGGTCAATGTCGGCTTCGGTATTGTAGAAGCAGAGGCTCGCCCTCGCAGTAGAGGGGTAGCCGATGAATTTCATAAGCGGCTGTGCGCAGTGATGTCCCGCACGGACGCATACCCTGTCGCTGTTCATTATCTCTGCTATGTCGTGCGGGTGTACGCCATCCACCGTGAAGGTCACTATCCCGACGTGTTCATCGGGGTCGGCAGAGCCGATGATGTTTATATGCTCTATCGCCTGCATGCGCTCCATCATATAGCGGGTGAGCTCGCGCTCCCTCGCCTCTATCCTGTCCATGCCGATGTCCGTCATGTAGCCGATGGCAGCTTCAAGCCCCGCTGCCGCTCCCGCATTGACAGTGCCCGCCTCGAATTTGTGGGGCACCTCCGCATAGGTAGCACCGCAGAGCGTAACGTGTTCGATCATTTCGCCGCCGTAAAGGAACGGTGGCATACTTTCAAGCAGCTCACGTCTCCCGTAGAGTACGCCTATACCCATAGGTGCGAGCATCTTGTGTCCGGAGAATGCGAGGAAATCCACGCCGAGCTGCTTTACATCCACAGCCATGTGCGGCACGGACTGTGCACCGTCGCATACTATCACCGCATTGTGTGCGTGTGCGAGCTCTGCGATGGCGCGTATGTCATTTACTCTGCCGATCACGTTCGATACCTGTGCTATGGCGATTATGCGAGTCTTGTTCGTGATGCGCCGCTCTATATCATCGGGCGTGATAACGCCGTCCCTGCTGCACTCAATGTAGCTTATCACCGCTCCCGTAAGGCGTGCGGCGTTCTGCCACGGCAGCATATTGCTGTGATGCTCGCTCACGGCAACAAGTATCTCATCGCCCTCCCTGAGCACGGATGCCGCATAGGAATAGGATACGAGATTGAGGCTCTCTGTGGCGTTCCTCGTGAAGACTATCTCATGAGGATCTGCCCCGATGAACCTTGCCGCTGCAGCGCGTGCGCTCTCGTATCTCTCCGTGGCGAGCACGGAGAGATCGTACAGCCCTCTGAGCGGATTGGCGTTCTCGCTCTTGTAGTAGCGCTCCACCGCATCGAGGACAGCCTGCGGCTTCTGTGTGGTAGCCGCATTGTCAAGATACGCATATTCGTCGGACAGTATAGGGAAGTCCGCTCTTATATCATCAAAGTCTCTCATGGGAATGATCCTCTAAGTCGTGTATTTTCCCCTGTACGGGTGATCAAAGGTCGATGTCGCAGTCCTTGCCGTCAAAATATTCGTAGAATACGCGCTCGGGGTCGTCGGGCGATATGTCGTCTGCCGCCCCGGGCGTGCCGTATCTTATCTTCGGTTCCTTGAAGTCACGGTGTATGAGCCTGTCATACATATATCTGCCGAAGTCGCGCCACGGCTGCATATATTCGTCGTCGCCCTCATCCTCTATCGCTTCAAAGCCCTCCGCCCTTTCAAACAGGAGCAGGGCCGTACTCAGCGAGCAGTCCGGATTTTCCGCAATGGCGCGCGGCTCATCAAAGCCGTCATCCCAGTTGTAGTTGTATGCATATACATACAGGTCTTCATCGTCAAAGCTGCGTATCATCTCAGCTCTTTTCGCTTCGTCCTCCTCCTCATAGAGAAGGCGTTCTATGATATCCCTGTGCATATGCATCTTCTCCCGCTCAGTCGAGCGAAGCCTCGGGGTGCAGGTATTCCTGTATCTCCCTGCGGGTCTGCTCATCGGCTATCTTTGCGGCGCAGGCATCGAGCCGTGCCTTTTCCATTATATCATAGATAGTATTTTTGTCAAGACCCCTCGACATCATATACATCACTATCTCCTCGGAGGGTCTGCCGAGAGTTGCGCCGTGTATGCCCTCTACGTCCTCCTCTGTGCAGAGTATGAGGGGGACTGTGCGGTTCACCACGCCGTCGTTCATCATCAGTACATTCTCGGTCTCCTCGCCGGTAGAGCCGGACGAGCCCTTCTTGAAGTCGATGGTGGCGCGGACGAGCTTCTTTGCGTTGTCCTTGAGCGCACCGTTGATGGTGATGAGGGAGTTGGTCTTCTTGCCCCTCTGGAACGCAGCGATGTTCACATCGAGCTTCTCGTCGCCCTTCACGATATACGCCATATCCGTAGTGAATGCGCTGTTCTTCCCCTTGAGGTTGGCGCGGGAGCCGTAGTAGGTCTCGCCGCCCGCAAGTATCAGAGATACGCAGTCGAGCCTGCCGTCCTTCTCGTTGAGACTGCCGCAGTCGTTGAAGAAGCGCACGTTCCTGCCGAGACGCTGCACCTGCACGAAGTCCACCGATGCGCCCTCGCCTATGACAAAGCGTGTCTGGAACACTGCCTCTGCGTCGGTATCCTCATCGGAATAGAACTTCTCGGTGACTGTGGTGTGTACGCCGTCGGGCACGGTTATCTCAAGGCAGGTCATGACCTTGTCGCCGTCGTTATATCTGTTTTCTATAACCAGCGGGTCTTCTCCCGCAGTGAGGCGTATAACGGGGATGTCATTCTCCACCGCCGCACGGTCAAGATCGGGGCCTATGCCCGTGACTATCTTGTCCTCAAAGAGAGCACGCTCTATATCCGCATTGCTCCTTGCGTCCACCTCAAGGCCGTATGCCTTGCTGTCGGAGGACATGCCCCAGCTTTCGGGCAAAACTATATCGCTTCTGCCGGCAGGGGAGATCTCAGCCTCCGTGCCGTTCATCCTGAGCCACTTCCATGTTATGCAAGGAAGCAGGTTCATATACATCTTCATATCCTGCCCTCCTTAACCTATCGCGCCGACCATCTCAAGACGGATGAGATTGTTCATCTCCACCGCATACTCGAGCGGCAGCTCCTTGGACACGCTGTCGGCAAAGCCGGATACTATCATGGCCTTTGCCTCGTCCTCGGAAAGTCCTCTCGACATGAGATAGAATACGGTCTCATCGGATATGCGTCCGATCCTTGCCTCGTGTCCCACATCGCAGTCGTCTGTGCGTATATCCATCGCAGGGATGGTGTCGGAACGGGACTCGGAGTCGAGCATGAGGGAGGTGCAGGATACAGCGCACTTGCTGCCCTTTGCCTCGGGCGCTACATATACCACGCTGCGGAACGTATTGACGCCGCCGCCCTTGGATATGGAGCGGGTATTGGTATAGCTGTGGGTGTTCGGTGCGCGGTGAGCCACCTTGCAGCCCGTGTCAAGATTCTGATCCGTGTTTGCGAACGCTATGCCCGTGAAGTCGGAGCGTGCGCCCTCTCCCACAAGGTCGCTCATGGGATAGAGATAGGAGATATGCGAGCCGAAGGAGCCCGATACCCATTCGATCGAACCGCCCTCTTCCACTCTTGCCACCTTGGTGTTGAGATTGTACATATTCTTCGACCAGTTCTCGATGGTGGAATAGCGGCAGTGTGCGCCTTTCTTGACATATATCTCCACTGCGCCTGCATGGAGGTTGGCAACGTTGTACTTGGGTGCGGAGCAGCCCTCGATGAAGTGCAGGTCTGCGCCCTCATCCACGATGATGAGCGTGTGCTCGAACTGTCCCGCTCCCTTTGCGTTGAGCCTGAAATAGGACTGCAGCGGGAACGCCACCTTTACTCCCTTGGGCACATACACGAAGGAGCCGCCCGACCATACCGCACCGTGCAGTGCAGCGAACTTGTGCGCTGTGGGAGGAATCAGCTTCATGAAGTGCTCGCGCAGCATATCGGCGTATTCGCCCTTTACCGCGCTCTCGAAGTCGATATATACTACTCCCTGCTCCTCCATGTCCTTGCGGACATTGTGGTATACCAGCTCGGAGTCATACTGTGCGCCCACGCCTGCCAGGGATTCCCTCTCGGCCTGGGGTATGCCCAGCTTCTCGAATGTATCCTTTATATCATCGGGGACATCCTTCCAGTCGGAGGACATCTTTGCGTTCGGGCGCACATAGGTCACGATATTGTCCATGTTGAGCCCGGATATATCCGGCCCCCAGTCGGGCACGGGTATCTGATTGTACAGCTCAAGCGACTTGAGCCTGAATTCTCTCATCCACTCGGGGTCGCCCTTCTCCTCGGACAGCTTCTCCACTATCTCACGGGTGAGACCGCCTTCTAAGCGGTAGGCATCCTTGTCCTCGTTGCGGAAATCATAAAGCGACCTGTCGATGTCTGCTACCTGTGTTTTATTCTCACTCATAGCACACCTTACGCCTTCATGTAACGTTCAAAGCCGTTTTCGTTTATATCATCGACGATCTCTCTGCCGCCCTCTGCGATGTTCCTGCCGTCTGCGATGACGTGCACGCGGTCAACAGGGAGATTCTCGAGTATCCTCGTGGAATGCGTGATGATGAGGAGCGCACCGCCTACCTCTCTGCGGTAGAGGTCGATGCCCGCCGATACTATCTTTACCGCATCCACGTCAAGACCGGAGTCGGTCTCGTCAAGTATCGCAAGTCTGGGGCGGAGCATGAGCAGCTGCAGTATCTCAGCCTTCTTCTTCTCGCCGCCCGAGAAGCCTACGTTCAGGTCACGGTCAGCATAGGAGGGATCCATATCCAGAGACTTCATAGCCTCAGTGAGCTTCTTCTTGAAGTCCCACAGGCGCATGCGCTCGCCTGTGAGCTGCTCCATAGCGCTCTTGATGAATGCCGACAGCGTTACGCCCGGCACCTCCACGGGATTCTGGAAAGAAAGGAACACGCCCTTCTTTGCCACCTTGTCTGCGCTCGCATCGGTCATATCCTCTCCGTCTATGAGCACCGTGCCCGATGTCTTCTCATATTCGGGACTGCCCATGACAGCCATGCCGAGCGTAGATTTGCCCGCACCGTTGGGGCCCATGATAACATGGGTCTCTCCTTCGCCTATCGTCAGCGACACACCGTGAAGTATCTCCTTCTCCTCGGCGCTGACTACAAGGTCTTTTATTTCAAGCAAAGCCATAAATAAACCATCCTTCCGGCACATCAGATGTGCAAGATATGCGGGATATCCCCGCATTCTAAATTATACACCATTTTAGTACAGATTACAATACACAAATGGGAAATATATCATTTCAAGTTATCGCCCGTTTTGGGCAAATTCCACAGCATACACCGGTCATGCCCTGTGTCTATCGCCATATCACAAGCAGCCCCGTGTCATAGTTTATCATTGCCCCCGTATAGGTATTCCATGCAGAAGCATCATCTCCGCAGAATATCACGGAGCCGTCAAGATCGTCCCTTATCATTGCATCATTATAAAGTCTGTCATAGACATGACGGGGCAGCTTTTCGGGGCGTGCGTCAATACCGGCTTGTCCGCCGCCGTCACGGGACTCCCGTTCCTCCTCAAGATCGCACACCGAGCGTTCATATCTCTCATTCTGTGATATATCTGCCTCATATCTCATAAGGAAATCTCTGTCCGTATGCATCACAAGATAGGCATACGGGCGATAGTCCTGCGCCAGCAGTTGTCTTTCGGTGCGGAAATAGTAATCCGCCGCATCCTCCGGTATGCTTTCGGGCAGCAGATCGCCTGCCGTTTCCCTCACTCCGTTTATGAAAACATATCTCTTTGCGGCATACATACCGCTGTTTCTCTCAAAGCCCGAGCATATCACAGGGAAGGCATATGCGCCGATCATCATTATCAGAGCGGCAGTGCGTATGACAGCAAGTACTGCCGCCGCGGCCCTGTACCTCCGGGACGGTCTGTAAAGCACGATCACGCCGATAAGGTACGCAAGCCATCCGTATTCCGCAGTACCGAGGCCGAGATCATCAACCCCCATAAGGAAAAGCATGCCTCCTGCAAACAGGAAGATCACAGCATATACCGTGAGGACTGCCTTATCCGCCCCGGACATTACGGGCCTGCGGGTCATATCTCCCTGAAATTGCCCAGGAAGCGGAAATACCCGAGGGACGAGCTCAGGTCGTCGAGCAGCGTTACCACCTTGCGGTTGGAGTAGCTGCCCTCGAAATCGAGGAAGAACTGCACGTCAAAGTCCTTGCCTGCCACGGGCATGCTCACGATCTTTGTGAGGTTGAGCCCGTTTACCGCGAACTTGGTCAGCGTGCGGTACAGTCCGCCGGGGGTATGGGGAGCCGTGAAGGACACCGCGATGGTATCCGCTCCCTCGGGGGAGGCAAAGGACTTCGAGAAGCATATGAACCTCGTGAAGTTCGGATACGCATCCGCCACCTTGTCGTTTATGATCCTGAGCCCCAGCTTCTCCGCACATTCCGCAGAGCATATGCAGGCGATGTCCTCGGAGGACTCCTTCACCATCTCTGCCGCAAGCGCGGTATTTGAATACTCCACGGGAGTCAGGCTGTGTGTGCGGATATACTCCGAGCACTGCGCCAGCGCTTCCTTCTTGGAATATACCTTTGATATATTCTCCTCTGCTGTCTCGGGCTTTGCCGCGAGGCAGTGGGTTATCTCCACCCGTATCACGCTGTTGATGTACAGCTCATGCCTTGCCAGCAGGGAATACGTCTCCTCTATCGTGCCCACGGTGGAATTTTCCAGCGGGAGTATGCCGAAATCGGCCCTGCCGCTCTCCACGAGCCCCACCACCTCGTCAAAGGTGGTCATGAAGCGTATAGACCTGTCTGCACCGAACTGCTTTATGCACGCCTGCTCGGAGTACGCCCCCGATGTGCCCTGGCATGCTATCACCTGTGCACAGGAGGGCTCGAACACGCTGGGCACGGGGTATATCTTGCCGCGCGTCAGCTCCTCTGCCTGCAGGCACTTGCTTATGTCCATTATGCTCGAAAAGAGCACCGCGGACGCATCGGACAGCCACGAGGGGGAATTTATCCTCACGCGGTTGATTATCTCCGTCTCACGCCCGTTCTGATATACGCTCATACCGTTCTTTTTCTTGTATGCGGCTATATCACGGCAGATCTCCATCCTCTTCTCAAAGAGGGCGAGCATCTGCATATCAATATCATTTATCTCTCCGCGGAGAGCATTCAGGTCAAGCTCCATATTAACACACCCTGTCGATCATACTGCTTTTGCCGTTTTGCGGAAGGGATCACGATACATCCGCCATTTCCACATACAGACCCGCATTCTCTGCGATATAGTCCTTTCTTCCCTGCAGGTCATCGCCCAGGAGAAGATCGAACATCTTTGAAGTAGCCTCCGCTTCCGAGGGCATTACCTTTATAAGGCGGCGCGTAGACGGATCCATCGTGGTCAGCGCCATCATCTCGGGATCATTCTCGCCGAGACCCTTGGAGCGGTCTATCTTGTACTTTTCGTCGCCTATCTTTGCGAGTATCTCCGTCTTCTCCCTTTCGTTGTATGCGAAGTAGGTCATCTTGGAGGTATTTATCTCAAAGAGGGGAGATTCCGCTATATACACATGCCCTGTCTCTATAAGGGTCGGTGTGAGGCGGTAAAGCATCGTGAGCACGAGGGTGCGTATCTGGAAGCCGTCCACATCCGCATCCGTGCATATTATGACCTTGTCCCATCTGAACTGGTCGAGGGAGAAGGAGGCAAGCGCCTTGTTGGACTTGCTCTTTACCTCTACGCCGCAGCCTAATACCTTGAGCAGGTCGGTGATTATATCGCTGCGGAATATGCGCTCATAGTCCGCCTTGAGGCAGTTGAGTATCTTGCCGCGTATGGGCATGACCGCCTGAAATTCCGCATCCCTTGCGGTCTTTACCGAGCCGAGCGCGGAGTCGCCCTCCACTATATACAGCTCGCGGCGGGTCTCATCCTTGGTGCGGCAGTCAACGAACTTCTCCACCATATTGGAGAGGTCTATCTGCTTGGTGAGATTGGTCTTGGTATTCGCCCTGATGCGCTCCGCCGACTCACGGGCGCGCTTGTTTATGAGCACCTGATCGGCTATCTTGCCCGCATCCTCGGGGTTCTCTATGAAGTATATCTCAAGCTGCTGCTTGAGGAAATCGGTCATATTCTCCTGTATCGACTTGTTGTTTATTGCCTTCTTCGTCTGGTTCTCGTAGGAGGTCAGGGTGGAGAAGGTAGCCGACACGAGCACGAGGGAATCGAGCACATCGTTGGTGCTGATGCTCTTCTCATTGGCCTTGTACTTATTGTTCTTCTTGCAGTACTGATCCACTGCCGACCTGAACGCCGTCTGCACGGCCTTCTGCGGCGAGCCGTCATGGGTCAGCTCCGATGAGTTATGATAGTACTCCTGGAAGCCCTCGCCCGATGAGAAGGTGAATGCTGCGGTCAGCTTCATCTTGTACTCGGGGCGGTTCTCCGCGTCGCGTCCCATACGGTCGGCGGCGCAATAGTGTATCTTGGCTATGGCCTTGTCGCCGATAGTCTCGGAAAGGTACTGCGTGATGCCGTTCTCGTAGATATAGGTCTGCTCATCGAACTGGCCGGGGGCTGTCTCACAGCGGAAGACAAGGCTTATGCCGGGATTTACCACCGCCTGCTTGCGGATGGTGTCCTCGAAATATTCGCGGGGGATATCTATATCGGTGAAGACCTCCGTATCGGGCTTCCATCTCTGTATCGTGCCTGTGCGTCTGCCCTTGTAGGGGGTCTTGGTCAGGCCGCCTATATTCTTGCCCTTCTCGAAGTGGAGCTCGTACTTATAGCCGTCACGGTACACGGTCACGTCCATATACTCCGATGAGTACTGCGTAGCGCACGCACCCAGGCCGTTGAGGCCGAGGGAGTACTCATAGTCGCCCGCGCCGTACTTGCCGCCCGCATACAGCTCGCAGTACACCAGCTCCCAGTTGTAGCGCTGCTCGTTATTGTTGAAGTCCACGGGGCAGCCGCGGCCGAAGTCCTCTACCTCCACAGAGTTGTCGAGGAATCGGGTGACTATTATCCTGTCGCCGTGACCCTCTCGCGCCTCGTCTATGGAGTTCGAGACTATCTCGAACACCGAATGCTTGCAGCCCTCAAGGTCGTCCGACCCGAATATTACCGCAGGCTTCTTGCGGACACGCTCCTCGTCCTTGAGCAAGGTTATGCTTTCGTTATCATATTCGGCTTTCTTTTTCTTTGCCATATATATCCTTCCGTTCGTTCCATAATCATAAGCAGTCACAGTATCTTTTTATTGTAGCATACCCTCATAGCTTTGTCAAGCGATTTACACGATGATAAACGGAAATTGAGAAATGCTATATTTTCGAGGATGATGAGGACGAGGATTAATTAAACGCTGACCGGTCTGCTGTTGTCATATAAGGCAGACCGGTCTAACTATATCGTGTTCATGTCTTTGGCTTGCCAAAACCCGAGAACAGCTTCTTCAGGAATCCGCCGTTATCCGCACCCTGTTTCTTCTCTTTTCTGCGGGCATCCCCGAGATATTCGTTATACCTCTCATCAAGGAGCTCTTCAAGCTGATGATATTCCTCCCAATCCCAGCCGAATTCAAACGGGAGGTCGAATATGCCGTCTATCACCCAATCCGTATAGAACGGCTTGAAATACTCACCGTAGAAGTCCTCGAGGAACGGTATGATCTCCTCCGACAGATTTTCCGAATGCAGCTTGCCGTCGCAGTAGTCCTCGAGGAAATCCGAGCCTGTGATCCTCTCCGCGCGGAGATCGGCGAGTGCGTCCTCTGCGCCGTTTATCCCGGAAAACAGCCCGCTCTCGAAGTTATGTCTTACTATCCATGTCATAAACATGGCGATATGCATCCCCGACCACTTTTCTACCTCGCTGAAGTCCTCGTCCGAAAGTGCGCTCACATCCTTCTTCTTGGCAAAGCAATAGTGCTTGAGGGCCTCTTCATAATACCAGTCTGCGTTGTCATAAAGCTTGTAGTCCATAATATCGTCCTTTCTTGCGCAAGTCCTTCGTGTGAGCGAATGTGCGTTTTGCCAGATGTGCTGTCCGATGTTCCGAGGATAGAACAACAGTCCCTCTCAAATGAGTACCGGGTAACTCCGGGCTTTGCCCGGCGGGTAACTGTCGGCTTTGCCGACCAAAAAAAGCGCCCCGATCAGCGTCGGGGCGACTCTGCCCCCCGTCAGGGACAGATGCTGTATTCAGCAAAACAAGGAAGTGGCCGTAATGCCGTCTGCATCGGCAAAACGTATAACAGGATCCCACGGTGAGATCCGAGTTGCCTTCGTCATGATAATAATATCATATCGGAACGGGAATGTAAATAGGAAATCAGAACTTTCCCAATACTTTCACCTCTCCGTCACATATCACGCGCCGAGGTAATTCTTCACCAGTGCCTGAAGCAGTTCGTCACGGTCGATGTGACGCACCAGCGAACGGGCGTTGTTATACGTGGTGATGTATGTAGGGTCTTCCGAAAGGATATAGCCTACGATCTGATTTATAGGATTGTAACCCTTTTCACGAAGTGCTTCATATATGAGCGTAAGATTCTTCTTAAGCTCTGCCTCCCTGTCAACGTGTACAGAGAATGACATTGTATGCTCATCGTTCATAGGCTCGCCTCCTTTACCCTGCAAGCGACACTTTCATGTCTTACTTAAAGTATACCCTATGACACGAAAAAATACAAGAGGTTTTGGAAAAATTGTAGTTTTGCACAATTCCGACACAACAAAAGCCGTCAATTTGTTCATAGGATTTGAAACCTTTGAGCGGATGGGCGCATCTTTCGCGGCACTATCCATTTTACACTATAAACGCGGCATCATTCCCGCGATTTTTCATGTATTTTCACGTTGACAATAACTCTCGCTCTATGCTATTATAATCTGTGGGGAGCCGGTTGGGGAAGCCCGCACCGTGCTGAGAGGGAGATCATATCTCCGACCCTTTGACCTGATTCGGATAATGCCGGCGTAGGGAAGAAGCTGTACAAGAAGTACGGCCGTTTTCTGCGTCCTTATCCATTACGGAAAGGATGTTTTTTTATGCAGAACTCAAAAACACAAGTCATGGTGGAATGTGCCGTTATGGTGGCACTGTCTACCGTCCTGAGCTTCGTCAAGATCTACCGTATGCCCTGGGGCGGCTCGGTAACACTGGTAAGTATGCTGCCCATACTCATATTCAGCATACGCCACGGTATCGGATGGGGTCTCAAATGCTCCGGCCTCAATGCGGTCGTGCAGCTCGGTCAGGGCATCATCGGCGGCCTTTTCGGATGGGGACTTACTCCCATCGTACTCATAGGCAGCATATTCCTTGATTATCTCCTTCCCTACTTCGTGCTCGGCTTTGCGGGGATGTTCCGCAATATGAAGCAGTACGGCGCAGTTGCGGGAATGATAATAGTCATAATAACACGATTCATATTCCATGTGCTGTCCGGCGCACTTCTCTGGTGGGAAGGCGTGGGCAATCTGTGGACGGGCTTCTCCACCGACAATGCGGTGGTATACAGCCTTATCTACAACGGCGCATACCTCATGCCCGAGATGATACTCACAATCATCGCTGCGATCGCCGTATTCAACATACCTCAGACAAAGAAGTTCTTCCCTGCATTCACCTGATGACATGGGGGCAGCGTCCGTCGGGCGCTGCCCTTTTGGCTATATTGGCCAAATATGCAGCCTTGCGGTATATAAAATTTTGACTTGACAAATCCCCGCTTTCATGGTAGTATATGCTCAAAGCGATGACGGAGCAAAAGCCCGGGTATTACCATGCACAGAGAAGCGGCGGATGGTGCGAGCCGCAGATGGCACACGGGACATACACTTCACGAGCCTCCCGCAGGAAATGGCGGGACGTCCGGACGCGTCACAGTCCCCAATGAGGCATATCCCCCGCGGATATGTGAAGCCAAGGTGGTACAGCGACCTATTACGGTAACGCCCTTGGCAGTCTGCAATGCAGACTGCCGGGGCTTTTTTGTTTCAGTAAAGGATGGTGTTGTTATGGAGCTTATACGCGCGTGTGCAGCTGATGCCGAAAAGCTGTGGGAAATGCAGAAGCATGCTTTTGCCGGTCTGTATGAGCGATACCGCGACACCGAGACAAATCCTGCCTGCGAACCGCTGGGAAAGACCGAGGAAAGGCTTTCTCAGCCGCAGACGTTCTTCTATTTCATAACGGAGGACGGCACACCGGCGGGAGCGATACGGGTATACGACGCAGGGGACGGCTCTCCCAAGCGTATATCTCCGCTGTTCATCGACCCGTCAATGCGCAGAAGAGGACTGGCACAAAAGGCCATATCCGAAGCGGAGCGCATACACGGCAGTGACAACTGGGAGCTCATGACCATACTCCAGGAGGAGGGCAACTGCCGCCTCTATGAGAAAATGGGCTATTCCCGCACAGATGTCAGACTTGAGATAAACAAGGATATGGCACTGGTTCAGTACAAAAAGTAAATTATAGTTAATATAATACAGGAGGTATAATAATGACTTTATACGAAGAGCTCGTAAGAAGAGGACTTATCGCACAGGTGACGAATGAAGAAGAGATCAGCAAGATGATCAACGAGGGCAAGGCTGTATTCTACATCGGCTTTGACCCCACCGCAGACAGCCTTCATGTAGGCCACTTCATGGCACTTTGCCTGATGAAGAGACTGCAGCAGGCAGGC
>JAFPPJ010000203.1 GCA_017410745.1 Oscillospiraceae bacterium | reverse complement strand
ATGCTGATCATATTCAAACCAACAACTGGCCAATGCCTACTTCATATGCGGTCTATTTGCACATAAATACAGTTACGGCGGGGCTTCATTTGTGCTATTCTCTGAATTTTGCAAAAGGCTTGACAAATTGACAGTATAGTGATATAATGTTATTACCTCTTTTAGGGGTCTATTTTTTTGTGCCCATTTTCAGGACACTGCTCCTAAACCGAGGGAGGCTATCCTCTGAGTCATACTCAGGGAAATTTACAGGAGGTGCCGTATGAGAGTAAAGATCATTTTGGCGTGCACGGAGTGCAAACAGCGCAACTACAACACCAAAAAGAACAAGAAGAACGATCCGGACAGGCTTGAAATGAACAAGTACTGCAAGTTCTGCAAGAAGCATACTCTTCACAAGGAAACAAAGTAAGCGGGGTAATTCAGATGGCAGATAAGAAGTCTGTAAAGACAGCAGAGAAGTCTGTTAAGAAAATAGAGACTGCTGAAGAGACAAAGCCCGCGAAGAAGGACAAGGCGGATACCGCCAAGGCTTCTAAGAAGGACAAAGCTGCAAAGACTGAAAACAAACCCAACAAGGTAACAAAGTACTTCAAGGATCTCAGAAGTGAATTCAAGAAGGTCGTATGGCCTTCAAGGAAGACAGTCATCACCAATACGAGCGTAGTACTTATAACTATGATCGTGACCGGTATCGGTGTCTTCTGTGTGGATTCAGTATTCGCTTTCCTGTTCAAGCAGCTGCTTGAAATGGGCGGCTGACCGCTTACCTGAAGGAGAATAATATGTCAGAAGCAGCAAAATGGTACGTTGTTCACACTTATTCAAGCTATGAGAACAAGGTAGCAGAGACTATCATGACTGTTGCCCGCAACAGAGGTCTTACCGATCAGGTCATCGACGTAAGGATCCCCACGGAGAAGACGATCGAGGATGTGGAGAAGACCGACAAGGAAGGCAACACGATAATAGTCAAGAAGGAAACTGAGACAAAGATACTTCCCGGATATGTACTTGTAAAGATGGTACTTACCGATGACAGCTGGTATGTGGTACGCAACACGAGAGGTGTTACAGGCTTCGTAGGACCCGGCGGCAAGCCCGATCCCCTTTCCGATAAGGAAGTAGAACGCTTTGGTATCGCAGAGACTGAGGTAAGGACTGTAGTCGATCTCAAGTTCAAGATCGGCGACGAGGTACAGATAAACTCCGGCATGATGGAGGGTATGACCGGCAAGGTCACCGAGATCAATGCAGAGGAAGGCACAGTCGTTGTAACAGTTATGATGTTCGGAAGAGAGACCCCTACCACACTGGAAATAGGGCAAGTCTCACTGATATGATCGTTTTTGTAATTTATGGAGGTGCACTATGGCACAGAAAGTAGTTGGCTTGATCAAGCTTCAGATCGCAGCAGGCAAAGCAACGCCTGCACCCCCGGTTGGTCCTGCACTGGGTCAGCACGGTGTTAATATAATGGCATTCACAAAGGAATTCAACGAGAGGACCAAGAATGACGTGGGTCTTATTATCCCCGTTGTTATCACTGTATACGCAGACAGATCCTTCTCGTTCATAACAAAGACTCCTCCCGCAGCAGTTCTTATCAAGAAGGCTATCGGTATCGAGAGCGGCTCCGGTGTTCCCAACAAGACCAAGGTCGGCAAGATAACCCGTGAGCAGGTAAGAAAGATCGCTGAGACCAAGATGCCCGATCTCAATGCAGCAAACATCGAGTCTGCAATGAGCATGATCGCTGGAACAGCTCGTTCTATGGGCGTTGAGGTCGTAGACTGAGAGGAGGATAAACAATGAGACATTATGGTAAAAAGCACCAGGATGCCGCTAAGCTCGTAGAAGCAGGCAAGATCTATGAGACCACAGAGGCTCTTGAAGTAGTATGCAAGGGTGCTGCTGCTAAGTTTGACGAGACCGTTGAGGTACATGTTCGCCTCGGTATCGACTCCCGTCATGCTGACCAGCAGGTTAGAGGCGCAGTTATCCTCCCCAACGGCACAGGTAAGAACGTAAGAGTTCTCGTGTTCTGCAAGGAAGACAAGTACGAGGCTGCCAAGGCAGCAGGTGCTGACTATGTTGGCGGCGCTGATCTCGTAGAGCGCATCACCAAGGAAAACTGGATGGATTTCGATGTAGTTATCGCATCCCCCGATATGATGGGTACTATCGGCCGTCTCGGTAAGGTCCTCGGTCCCCGCGGACTCATGCCTAACCCCAAGTCCGGTACAGTTAACCCTGATGTAGCTAAGGCTGTTACAGAGGCTAAGGCCGGTAAGATAGAGTACAGAGTTGACAAGTCCAACATCGTACACTGCCCCATCGGCAAGGTATCCTTCGGTCAGGATAAGCTCGCTGAGAACTTCGAGACTCTTCTCGAGGCACTCGTAAAGGCTAAGCCCGCAGCAGCAAAGGGCACATACCTCAAGTCCTGCTATGTGGCTTCTACAATGGGTGTAGGTGTTCCTGTATCCACAACAAAGTATGGTGTCTGATCCAATATAGGATCATGTACTTTAAGGGCAGAGAAGTATCTCTGCCCTTTTGCGGTAAAAACAGGGTATAGGTGAGAATATGACGATAGCGGCGGTATCTACGCCCCGTGCGGCGGGCGGCATCGCAGTGATAAGGATATCCGGCGAGGATGCACTCGGTATAGCGGAGAAGATATTTGATGGGAAGCGTCCCACACAGATGCAGGGATACACCTGTGCCTACGGCAGGATAACCGACGGCACGGAGGTCATAGATGATGCAGTGGTGACAGTGTTTCGTGCGCCCCATTCCTACACGGGTGAGGATGTATGTGAGATATCGTGTCACGGCGGCATATATGTATCGGAGAGGATACTTTCCCTTCTGTATGAGAACGGTGCATCCCCTGCGGCGGCGGGAGAATTCACCGAGAGGGCTTTCTTGAACGGCAAGATGGATCTCACCTCTGCGGAGGCTGTGATGGATATGATATCCGCCCAGGGGCGGGCATATCTGCGCAAGGCGGAGAATGTGAAGAGCGGGCATCTGTACCGCAGGATAGCGGGATACCGCGACAGGCTGGTCACGCTTCTTGGCAACATATCCGCATGGATAGACTATCCCGAGGAGGATATACCCGGTATAAGCGACAGCGAGATAATTTCGGAGCTTTCGGATATAGAGAGCGGACTTTCAGCGATAAGCCGCAGCTACTATAATTCACAGCTTATACGAAACGGCATTGACACTGTAATAATCGGCAAGCCCAATGTGGGCAAGTCAACGCTGATGAATGCTCTTGCGGGATGCGACCGCAGCATAGTCACATCCGTGCCCGGCACTACAAGGGATATAATAGAGGAGAGCATCAGGATAGGCGAAACGGTACTGCGCATAGCAGATACAGCCGGCATACGCGATACAGAGGATATCGTGGAGAATGCGGGCATAGAGCGTGCGATTGAGCGTGCAAAGCGCGCGGATCTGGTTATAGCGGTATTCGACAATTCACTGCCGTTCACGGATGAAGACGAGAAGATATGCGGCGTGGAATGTGAGAAGCGCATCGCCTGTGTGAACAAGTCCGACGAAGAGGGAAAATTTGACGAGAGCCGTCTTCATGGGTTTGACAGTGTGATACACATATCCGCAAAGAACGGTGACATATCCGAACTTGAAAAGCTGCTCAGCGGTGAATTTATCGAAACGGCCGATGAATTCCTGATAAACGAGCGGCAGAAGAAATGCCTTGACCGTGCACAGGCTTGTATTGCGGAGGCACGAGGCTCTGTAGGGAATATCACCCTTGATGCAATAAATATAGTGCTCGATGATGCGTTGTCGGCACTTCTTGAGCTGACAGGCGAAAGAGTATCGGACACTGTAGTATCGGAAGTATTCTCCCATTTCTGCGTCGGCAAATAGTCGGCAAAGCCGACGGTTACCTCGTTGATCTTTGCCTGCGAATTAGTATAATTTGCGGCTCGGTAACTTTCATTTGCAGAAATGCAAGTATACTCAAGTTGGCACGGCCGGCAGCGATTTTGTTGATTTTTGCCTGCAAATTGGAAAAATTTGCAACTCGGTAACTTTCATTTGCATTGAATAGTGTACAAAGGCACTGGTCGGCACGGCCGACAGCGAGGTCGTTGATATCTACCTGCGAATTAGTATAATTTGCGATTCGGTAACTTTCATTTGTAAACACGCAATGGAACAGGTGGGCATGGATCGTCGGCGAAGCCGACATATTAGGAGATAGTCCGAATATGCGGTT
>JAFPPJ010000202.1 GCA_017410745.1 Oscillospiraceae bacterium | reverse complement strand
GTTAGCAGTGGAAAGCTTGGACTTACCAACGTAACCTATCATGGAAGGTACGAGGATAGCTGCGAGTACGCCGATGATTGCGATAACAACGATGAGTTCGATAAGTGTGAAGCCCTTAACCTTAGATGTTCTCATAATGAGATCCTCCTTAAAAATATTATATTGTTTTACGTCGGGCGGTGTCCGCCTCTGACGCTGATAGCCACGAACCACTCGTGATCTTCTTCTGCCAAGTCCTTCTGTCTCCGGCCGGTTCATTCGGTCTTCTGTGTTCCTGTCCTTGACTGTGACTTTAGTATATCACATGCAATATCTTTTGTCAATACTTTTTGCAACTTTTTTTGTAAAAAAAAGTGAGTTTGTCAGATTTTTCTCAAATACTGCAAAAATCAGTGGTTTCTTGTAAGGTTGATACAAAACATACGTTCTATGTAATCGTTGAATATTGAATTTTTGTATGTTTTTCCGCTCCAAAAATCTGATTTTTATATATTAATGTGAAGAAAATTATAGTTTTTTCTTCTCCGGACACTATAATTTTTTTATGTCAGACCGGTAAATCCGGTAACAGAATGTTACCGGGCAGATCCCCAAAAATGCAGCAGATACTGCTCCTTCAAGTCGATTTTTGCGCTGATACCCACTATTATTGCGGTTGTCAACACTTTTAAAATTTTATTGTCAACTTATCTACAGGTTACAGTTGACATTATTGCTGCGGTGTGTTACTATACCATTGAGGTGATAAAAATTGAAGCTAACTGTAAAAGACATGACATTTACCGCACTTATGGCAGTAATGATCGCCATATGCTCGTGGATAGCGGTACCGATAGGAGCTGTTCCCATAACACTGCAGACATTCGGAGCAGCCTGTGCGCTCACGCTCCTCGGCGGGAAGCGCGGCACTCTTGCCATTGCGGTGTATATACTTCTCGGACTTGTAGGCGTGCCTGTATTCTCGGGCTTCAAGGGCGGCGCAGCAGTACTGTTCGGGATGACAGGAGGATATATACTCGGCTTCATCCTGATGGGTGCTGCATACTGGGCAGCAAAGCACTTCTTCGGTGACAGCACGGCAGTCAAGTGCATATCACTCGCTGTCGGACTTATCCTCTGCTATGCAGTGGGCACCGTCTGGTTCATGATAGTGTATACCGATACAAAGGGCGATATATCGCTGCTGTCGGCACTCTCGATGTGCGTATTCCCTTTCATACTCCCCGACATCATAAAGCTTGCAGGCGCAGTGCTGCTCTCTGCTAAGGTATCCCCCATGATACAAAGACAGCTTTCCGCCTGACAAATGACCGCAGCAGCAAAGACTTGCTGCTGCGTTTTTTGTGTACAGATGCTTTGCGCGGCTGCGGCTGAATATTCATATTTTCTGCCTTGACTTTTTATATAGTATGTAGTATAATAATTTCTGTGTTTATACTCATTGAGCGATCAATGTTCATACCTATTTAAGAAAGGATAGATACAAATGGCTGAAAAGAAGATAAAAATGACCGCCAAAGGTCTGGCGAAGCTCAAGGAACAGCTGGAATATCAGCAGAATGTCCGCAGGAAGGAAGTAGCCGAAAAGCTGAAGGAAGCGCGCTCACAGGGTGACCTTTCCGAGAATGCAGAGTATGATGCTGCCAAGGACGAACAGGCCATAATGGAAGGCGAGATCGCCGACCTTAAAAGAAAGATAGAACTTGCTGAGATAGTATCCGAGGAGGATCTTTCCACCGATGAGATAGGCGTAGGCTCCGTAGTTACGCTCAAGGATATCGAATTTGACGATACCATGCGTCTCCAGATAGTAGGCTCCACCGAGGCTGACCCCGACAAGAACAAGATATCCGAGGACTCTCCTCTCGGCACCGCTGCCATCGGCAAGAAGGTCGGCGATATAATAAATGTGGAAGCTCCCGACGGCATAATCCGCTTTGAGGTGCTTGAGATAAGCAAGCGCGATTCCGACGATGAATAAGAGAGGTACAAGATGAACAATACCCCCGAAAATCCCGAGATAGAGGCTGAGGCGCCTGCCCCCGACGTCCATGAGCTCAAGCGCATCCGTATGGAGAAGCTCGATGCTCTCAAGGCAGAGGGCAGAGACCCCTTTGAGGTAACCAAGTTCGACGTGACCGCCCATTCCGCAGAGCTCAAGAATGAATACGAAGAGCTCGAGGCTCGTCTCAAGGCTGAATGTCCCGATGAGGACAGCCTGAAGGCTGCACTTGAGGAGAACCACCGCACTGTTCGCATCGCAGGACGCATAATGTCCCGCCGCGATATGGGCAAGGCAAACTTCATAAATATACTCGACCGTGACGGTACCATACAGGTATATGTGCGCTCCAACGAGGTCGGAGCAGATTTCTTCAAATCCTTCAAGACCTGGGATATAGGCGACATAATCGGCGTGGAGGGCTTCGTGTTCCGCACACGCACAGGCGAGATCACCATACACGCAAAGTCTCTTGTACTCCTCACGAAGTCGCTGCTTCCCCTTCCCGAAAAGTGGCATGGCCTCAAGGATCAGGATATGCGCTACAGACAGCGCTATGTTGACCTTATCGTCAACCGTGAGGTCACCGAGACCTTCCGCAGACGCTCCGCCATCATATCGGGCATCCGCCGCTTCCTTGACGGCAGGGACTTTATTGAAGTAGAGACTCCCATGCTCGTATCAAATGCAGGAGGTGCAGCTGCTCGTCCCTTTGAGACACATTATAATGCGCTCAACGAGGACGTAAAGCTCAGGATATCCCTTGAGCTCTATCTCAAGCGCCTTATCGTAGGCGGCCTTGACAGGGTATACGAGATAGGCAGAGTATTCCGCAATGAGGGCGTAGATACAAGGCATAATCCCGAATTCACGCTGATGGAGCTTTATCAGGCATATACCGACTATAACGGCATGATGGAGCTTACCGAGAGCATGTTCCGCTTCCTTGCAAAAGAGGTATGCGGCTCGGAAGTGATACCCTACGGCGAGCATATGATAGATCTGGGCAAGCCCTTTGAGAAGCTGACCATGACAGAGGCTGTGAAGAAGTATGCAGGCGTTGACTTCGACGAGATACCCGATACCGCTGCTGCCAAGGCACTTGCCAAGGAAAAGGGCATAGAGTTTGAGGACAGGCACGAAAAGGGCGATATACTCAATCTCTTCTTTGAAGAGTTCTGCGAGCATCACCTGATACAGCCCACATTCATCATGGATCATCCCATAGAGATATCTCCCCTCACCAAGAAGAAGCCCGACAAGCCCGGCTATGTTGAGCGCTTCGAGCTGTTCATCAACGGCTGGGAGATGTGCAATGCGTACTCCGAGCTCAACGATCCCATAGATCAGCGTGAGCGCTTCCTTGCACAGGAGGAGCTGCTCAAGAAGGGCGACGAGGAAGCAAACCGCATAGACGAGGACTTCCTTCGTGCGCTTGAGATCGGTATGCCTCCCACAGGCGGCATAGGCTACGGCATAGACAGACTTGTAATGCTGCTGACCAACTCCCCCGCCATAAGAGACGTGCTGCTCTTCCCGACTATGAAGAGCGAGAACTGATAAATATCGGACAGTGTCATACGCACTGTCCGTTTTTTGTATGCACTGACCGAACCGCAAACGGGAGCACTCGCATCAAAGCGACCCGTGCCGCCGTCATAAGGCCTGACTATTATCGTATTTGCGTGTATAACAGTATTATGCTTTGCAAATATATTTTCGGGAGGATATGATGGCGGACTCAATTATAGATTTTCTCAACAAATTCGACGATGTGATGTACTACCCGGTACTGATAATCATACTTGCGGCGGCGGGTCTGTATTTCTCGGTAAGGTCGGGCTTCGTGCAGCTTCGTCTGTTTACGGAGGCGTGCAGGCTCATAACGGAAAAGCCTGCGAAAGGCGAACAGAAGATATCTTCATTCCAGGCGCTGATAGTTTCAACTGCGTCACGAGTCGGTACCGGCAATATAGTCGGTGTTTCCACAGCAATATGCATTGGCGGCTCCGCCTACTACATAGAGGAAGCCCTCAAAAAGCCTGTGATATCGGTGCTTTGTATATTCCTAATCGCTACCTATGCAGTGGGATTCAACCTGCTGTGCATCCGCATTTCAAGGCAGAGGATATCGGCATAGATACCGACGTGCTGTGCTTCCGGAAATGATGACCGCCCCTTTCCGTAAAACGGAAAGGGGCGTATCTATGCTCTGTGTATGAATGTCGGCACCGCCAACACTATATTGTGTACACCGCAAACTAAAGTGACCGAGTCGCAAATAACACCTACCGCAGATATACCTCAACGACATGGCCGTGGGCACTGCCGACCCGAGCCGCAAATTGAATCTTCTCGCAGGTATAGGTCAACGACATGGCCGTCGGCACTGCCGACCCGAGTCGCAAATTAAATCTTCTCGCAGGTATACCTCAACGATATGGCTGTCGGCACTGCCAATACCAAATTTTGCATACACCACTATCTATAGTTACCGAGTCGCAAATGTGACCATTCCGCAGGCAAACATCAACGACATGGCCGCGGGCACTGCCCGCTTACCAGTCGGAGTCGAAATCCATGCTGCCTGAATCCCATGAGTCGTTGCTGTCCCATGAATAGTCATCGGAGCTGTAGGAATCGCCGGTGTAGTAATAGCCGGAATCCTCGAAGGACTGTCCCTCATGATCGAAGCTGTAT
>JAFPPJ010000201.1 GCA_017410745.1 Oscillospiraceae bacterium | reverse complement strand
GGGTATCACCGACCCTGTACAGACGGAAGCCACCGGACATGCCAACAAGTACGCAGGCGGATTCCATGTGAACATCACATACAAATACGCCTATGAGATCGAAGGGCTTGTGGTGTCTACCAAGAATTACATTGGCACAGATCCGTCCGCTGCGCTCGCACCCCGTGATATCGGACTTGCGTGGGGGCAGGTCGCAGCACGCAATGACAAGATAAACTTCCACTGGCATCAGAGCAACAGGTGGTTATCCTGGACTATATACAACGAAGATGATCTGTTCACTATGGGCGGCACCGATATGATAGGCTGCCAGACCTCGAACAATCACCTCATTGCCTCCGATGTTATAGCCGAACGACAAATAAAGAAGATAAAGGCAGGCGATCATATCCGCATAAAGGGATATCTCGTAGACTGCAGCGGCACTAAGCCCGACGGCAGCTATTTCACCTGGAATTCGAGCACATCAAGGACTGACACGGGCAACGGTGCCTGTGAGGTCATATATGTCACCGATGTTATCTTCCTCGACTGATATCAAGGGTCATGGCATTCCATGACCCTTTTCATCTTTGCGAACAGACGGAGTGGATTTACCCCCTAATGATCAGAGCAACAGGCACACCAACGCACAACCGCCTAACATCAACAATACGGCTATAACAATAGTCAGCAATTTATCGCTCTCGCTCTTTTCTTCGGTAATATGCCCATCATGATGAACATTCACTTCCAAAGTCTCCTTATCAAGAAGTATCTTTTGTCCGCAATACTGACAAACAGCAGTAGTCATGCCCTCTTCGGAGACCACCGACAGATTTGACCCGCACTTTGTACAAGTAAGATCAATTTGCATAATATCACCCCCGATACCACAGTTTTACTTCATTTACTGTTTCACTGATGCTATCATATCACATACATCGGGGTAATTCAAGGACTTGTGCGCGAGTTGCACCTATTCATGCACAAGATGCCAAAAGCGCTCCACATCAAAGTGGAGCGCTTCGTTGCGCTTGCATAAACCCGAGTATCGTATCGGTCTCATGATGCAGTCTCGTATCTCATCATTTTCAGCAATATCGGCTATATCAGCACACCGTTTATATGGTCTACCTCATGCTGTATTATCTGGGCGGTATATCCGGAAAAGTTCTTGATCCTATCCTGGAAGCGTTCATTCTGCCAGCGCACCTTGATATTCTTGTATCTTGTCACGGGACGCGGTCCTCCGAGCAGTGAAAGACAGCCTTCCTTAGTTTCATAGGGATGCTCTGCCTTTATTATCTCGGGATTGAACATTGTGACTATCTTGCCGTTATCATCAAATATGATTATCCTGCGGCGCACGCCTATCATATTCGCCGCCATCCCCACACAGGTCTCCCTGTTATGAACAAGTGTGTCATACATATCTGCGGCAGTTTCAAGGTCTGATGCATCTGCCTTTTCCGATGCCATTCTCAGTATGAACGGCTCGTGTATAATCTCTCTGACCATATTCCTCTCCGTATCAAATGATCTCTGATGTCCCAAAACAGGCAGCCTTTTGCAGGCTGCCCGATCTGTCATGACTTCTTTTTCAGTTCCTCATAATGCTCTGCAGCAAGCTTTGAGCCCTCTGCAAAGAGCTTATCTGCATTATCCGGGAATGTACGCCTGAGGGAAGCAAAACGCACTTCACCGTCAAGGAATTCCTCATAAGGCATCGAAGGTGCCTTGCAGTCAAGGATAAAGGGATTGCCGCTGTCCTTGAGACGAGGGTCATATCTGTACAGTGACCAGTATCCCGCATCCACTGCACGCTTCATCTCATCCTGTACCTTTGCCATGCCGCACTTGAGACCGTGGGACTGGCAGGGCGCATATGCGATTATTATACTCGGCCCCTTGAAGGACACCGCTTCCTTTATCGCCTTGAGAAGCTGCGCATTGTCCGCACCCATTGCTACCGATGCAACATATACATTGCCGTAGGTCATGAGCATTGCGCCGAGATCCTTCTTCGGACGATCCTTGCCGGCTGCCGCAAACTGTGCCACCGCACCCATCTGCGTAGCCTTCGAGGACTGTCCGCCGGTATTCGAATATATCTCCGTATCAACAACGAGCACATTCACATCTTCGCCGCTTGCCACAACATGGTCAAGTCCGCCGAATCCTATATCATATGCCCAGCCGTCTCCGCCGAACATCCAGAATGTCTTTTTCGCCAGCTGATCCTTGTATTTCACTATGGTCTGCGCTGCTTCATCGGAGGATGCGGAAAGCACCTCCACAAGGCGGTCTGTCGCCTTCCTTGAAAGGTCAAGATCGTCATATGCTTCAAGCCATGCATCTATTGCGGAGTTTACCGCATCATCCCTGCAGCTCTCACGGTATGCAAGTATGCGCATCTTCTGCGCCTCTCGCTGCTGACGCACAGACAGCACCATACCCAGTGAGAACTCGGCATTGTTCTCAAACAGTGAATTTGTCCATGCCACGCCATGACCGCACTTGTTCACTGTATAGGGTATACCGGGCATAGCCGAGCCCCATGCCTGCGAACATCCTGTGGCATTTGCCCAGTATATCCTGTCGCCGAAAAGCTGTGTGAGCAGCTTTGCATAGGGTGTCTCTCCGCATCCCGCACAGGCAGCGGAGAATTCGAGCAGCGGCTGACGGAACTGACTTCCCTTCACGGTATAGGGATCGAATACATCGCCCTTGTCCGAAAGCGAAAGTGCATATTCCCATACTGCGGACTTTTCTGCTGAGGGAACATAGGGCTGCATCGTTATCGCCTTTTCCTTAGCAGGACATACGTTCACGCATGAACCGCATCCTGTGCAGTCTGCCTCGGATACCTGCAAAGTATACATATATCCCGCAGCCTTGCCCTTAGGCTGAGCAGTCTTCATCGATGCAGGAGCTGCGGCTGCCTCATCTGCATTGAGCAGATATGGACGTATCACCGCATGAGGACATACATATGCACACTTGTTGCACTGCAGACACTTCTGCGGATCCCATACAGGTACGGATACTGCGATGCCGCGCTTCTCATAGGCGGTAAGCCCCATATCCATCACGCCGTCTTCATATCCGGCAAATGCGCTTACAGGAAGATCATCGCCCTTCTGAGCATTGATAGGATCGAGTATATCGGTAACAACGGAAGGCACATCGCGCCTTTCTGCGGGCTCATCCTCTGCATCAGCCCAGTTTGCGGGAACGTCTATCTTTACAAGGCCGCTTGCACCCGCATCTATTGCAGCGAGGTTCTTGTTCACCACATCCTCGCCCTTCGCAAAGAATCTCTTGCGGCATGCGTCCTTCATATATCCGATCGCTTCATCTGCGGGTATCACAGGCATGAGATTGAAGAAAGCGGATTGCAGCACCATATTCGTATGCCTGCCCAGACCCAGCTCACCTGCGATCTTTATCGCATCTATTACATAGAGCTTTATACCGTTCCTTGCGATGCAGCGCTTCTCCTTTGCGGGAAGATGCTCATCGAGCCCCTTTGCATCCCACGGACAGTTGAGCAGGAGCGTGCCGCCGGGCTTGACCTCCTCTGCTATGTCATAATGCTCTATATATGTGGGAGTATGACATGCAAGGAAATCCGCCTGCTTAACGAAATAGGACGAACGTATCGGAAGATCGCCGAACCTCAGATGGGATTTTGTCACACCGAAGCTCTTCTTTGCATCATATTCAAAATACGCCTGCGCAAACTTTGACGTATGCGTATTTATGATATTTACCGTGTCATGGTTTGCACCGACGGTGCCGTCGCCGCCCAGACCCCAGAATTTGCAGCTCACTACGCCGCCCTCATTGAAGTAAAGGGGTGCGCCTTCAGGCAGTGACAGATGTGTCACATCGTCATTGATGCCTATGGTGAAGCTGTTTACGGGAGCTTCTCTTCTCAGGTTCTCGAATACAGCTGCTATCTGTGCGGGAGTGGTATCCTTAGAGGACAGACCGTATCTGCCTCCGACTACCTTTATGTCGCTCCTGCCGAAAAGTGCTGTACATACATCCTGATAGAGCGGTTCGCCCGCGCTTCCCATTTCCTTTGTGCGGTCAAGCACCGCTATAGCCTTGCAGGTGTCGGGTATCGCATCAACGAAGCGCTTTATATCAAAGGGGCGGAACAGATGTACCTGTATAGCTCCGACCTTTTCACCCTTAGCACACAGATGCTCCACTACCTCCTCGATGCAGGTAGATACAGAGCCCATAGCAACGATGACACGCTCGGCATCGAGTGCACCAACATAGTTGAAAATATGGTAGTTCCTGCCTGTGATGCGGTTTATCTTTTCCATCTGCTCCTCTACTATATCGGGGAGCACCGCATAATCGGTGTTATTTGCCTCACGCACCTGGAAGTATATATCCGAATTCTGCACAGTAGCGCGTATCATCGGATGCTCCGGATTCAGTGCATGTGCCCTGAATCTGTCAAGCGCATCAAAGTCTACTGCGGAAGCGAGATCCTCATAGGATATCTTCTCGACCTTTGCTATCTCGTGTGATGTGCGGAATCCGTCAAAGAAGTGCATGAACGGGACTCTTCCCTTTATAGCAGCAAGATGAGCAACTCCCGCAAGATCCATTACTTCCTGCACGCTTGCGGTCGCGATCATGCCCCATCCTGTCTGGCGGCAGGCATATATATCGGAATGGTCGCCGAATATGCTCAGCGCATGTGTGCCCACCGTGCGCGCTGCAACGTGAAGCACAGCAGGATGTCTTTCTCCTGCTATACGGTACATCGTGGGGATCATGAGCATCAGACCCTGCGATGATGTGTAGCTTGTGGCAAGAGCGCCTGTCTCCACCGCACCGTGTACGGCGGCTATCGCGCCCGATTCAGCCTGCATCTCCACAAGTCTTACGGTCTGGCCGAAGATGTTCTTCTTGCCCTGTGCCGACCATACGTCGGTCTTTCCTGCCATAGGCGATGAGGGCGTGATGGGATATATAGCAGCCACCTCTGTAAAGGCATATGCTATATAGGCCGCGGCCTCATTGCCGTCCATAGTTGCATATATTTTATCAGACATACTTTTATCCTCTATCAAAATGCATAGTGCGCAGCGGATACATTCGCAGTGATCTGTGAAGTGATGCCGAACGTCCTTGCACAGGTGCGCCACATGATATCCTCGATCTCATCATCATCAAGGCCGAGAGAGCAGATGCGTTCTATCTCGCTGCGGTGTCTCCACATCGGATAATCAGTGCCGAACATTACTCTGTCAGCGCCGTATGCACGGATGATATCCCTTGCAAAATCATCATCCATCCAGAACAGGCTCGACGATGTGTCTACCACGATATTCGGGAAATCGGGAAGCGTCTTCATTGCATCCTTCCACACGCTCCAGCCGCCGAAATGAGGGCCTATGAACTTGAGACGAGGGAATGCCCTGAGCACATTCGCGGTGCGGTCGGGATTTGATCTGTCATAGCGGTAGTCACCGGTATGTACACATACAGGGAGACCCCTGTCTTCGCACATCTCAAATATCTTCATCGCACGGGGCTCATCTATGACGAAATCCTGAACATCCGGATGGAGCTTTACGCCCTTGAGACCGAGTTCCTGCAGATGATCAAGATCTCTTTCCTGATCGTCCGAATCAAGATGCAGTGTGCCGAGTCCCGTGAATCTTCCCTCCGAATTCTTTACGTTCTCAGCGATGAATTCATTTATGGAATGCACCTGAGATGCCTTTGTTGCTACGGAGAATACTATGAAGTGATCTACTCCGTCAGCGATCCCCATCTCGCCGAGGTCGCTGACCGTGCCTTCAAAATGCTCTCCGGGCAGACCATCATAGAATGTGTCGATTCCGTTTACAGCCCTCTCTGCTATCGCATCGGGGTATATATGGCAATGTGCGTCAATGATATGTTCCATCTCTTATCTCTCCTATTATCTCTACTTATATAAGGTTTTCATCTATAAATCCTATATAGTTTCTTCTCGGGTACCCTTTTACCAGTTCCCTGTTCTCATCATACCATCTGTATGAGCTGCATAAGCCCTCATACAGGTCGACAGTCTTGTCAAGCAGTGTGTTCTGACGGGTCACATCAAGGATATATCCATAGTCATAGAACGGGAAATAGCTTCTCTGAGGCACCGTACCGTCTACATACCGGATATCGGGCTCTTTTCCTATGACCTTGTAGCAAAGCCTTACCCATGTCTCTATATCCACGATGTCAGTATTTCCAACGTTGTATAAACGTTCTTCGGGCTGCTTTTCGAGCAGCAGCTCCATAAGTCTGCACATATCGTCGATATGGAAGAACTGCAGCGGCATCCTGCCATCCTTTGGCACGAAGAACGGCCTGTCGTTCTCCGCACATTCAAACACAAAGGATTCACGGTACAGATTATTCATCGGGCCGTATAGATAAGGCGGTCTGATGATATAATGTCCGTGGATGTTCTCTGTAATATATCTTTCTGCTGCTATCTTCTTCGTGCCGTATTCCCCCCATATCACATTGGGGCCTACGGTCATATCCTCATTGAAGGGCTGAGGCAGCGTCTCGGGATACACAGCGCTCGAACTGATGAATATGTATGTGCCGAAGTCATCGAGTGCTTCATGCAGATCCCTCACATCGGCTGCATCATATGCAGTTATATCCAGTACCGCATCAAATCGACGGCCTTTAAGCGTATCACCAAGTTCATGACGGTCACAGCATATCAGATGCACGCCGTCTGTCTGCTGCCTGCTGCCTCTGTTGAGCACATATACCTCATGCCCCTTGCGCACGAAATAATCGGCCGTATATCGGCTTGCAAACATTGTACCGCCTGTGATAAGTATATCCATATATCCACCTCATACGCATGACAGGGCAACGGATACTATTTCGTCGGAAAGTAGTATCGCTGCCCTGACATATCAAGCTGTCTCAACAGAAGCATCCGCCTGAAGTCCGAGCTTTTCTACAGCCATCTCCCTCATCTTATACTTCTGGATCTTGCCCGCATCATTCATCGGGAATCCGGTAACGAACTCAACATACTTGGGCACCTTGTGCTTTGCCATATGGTCGAGTACATATTTCTTCATCTCGTCGGCAGTCATCTCCTCGCCTTCCTTGAGGATGATGCATGCCATGATCTCTTCACCCATTGCCTTGTCGGGAACACCTATTACCTGTACATCGGATACCTTGGGATGGGTATAGATGAATTCCTCGATCTCCTTCGGATAAATATTCTCGCCGCCGCGGATGATCATGTCCTTCAGGCGGCCGGTGATGCGGTAATTCCCCTCCGGGGTACGGCAGGCAAGGTCGCCTGTGTGGAGCCAGCCGTCTTTGTCAATGGCGGACGCGGTGGCCTTCGGCATTTTGTAATAGCCCTTCATGATATTATAGCCGCGGGCGACAAATTCACCGATCACCT
>JAFPPJ010000015.1 GCA_017410745.1 Oscillospiraceae bacterium | reverse complement strand
TGGACATTGACAATACCGAGCCCTCCACCTTTGGCGAGGGCGGCTTCAAAGATCCTGCCGACCTGCTCACATGGCTCGAAAAGAACAAGCCCTCATTCGAGCCCGCACTGTCCCACGGCGACTTATGTCTGCCGAATATACTCATAGACGGCGGGAAGATAGGATATATCGACATCGGAGATGCAGGCATCGGCGACAAATGGCGCGATCTTGTTCTGCTCTCCCGCAGTCTCAGGCACAACACCGACGGCACATACGGCAAAGTATATCCCGGCTATTACGATGATATGCTCTTTGACGAGCTGGGCATCGCCCCCGACCGTGAAAAGCTCAGATACTACACCTTGCTTGACGAACTGTTCTAAAGGCAGGGTCGCCAAAGGCAGACCGGAAGAATGGTATTCCCTTGATGATGACGAGGATTGATCACCGCTCTGTACACTAAGGCGGTTTCACAGCGATAGATGTATGCCTTTACAGCAAGGGCATACATCTATACTTTTTTGTACGGTTGATAGAAATTTATCGTATCTATTGTATTTTTGCTAATAATATGCTATAATAGAGTATATATGTAACTATGCCCCACAGGGAGTACGCTATGGATGGTCTGAGCCTGCTTATCACCAACAACAGAACAAATACAAGGTTTGACCGTCTGGTGCGCGCCGAGCTGCGCCGTCACGGACTGGAGATGACCTCCTTCCGCGATGATTTCTGCTACATCACCGATGGCGAGCAGGAGCTGTCATTCTCCGTATCCGAGGAGAGGTACGCCTATGCACGCACCCATTCCGACGAGGAGCCGCGCCGCTTCGCTGCCCGTGCCGCCGCCGATTTCGAGGTGCTCGACCGCATGGTATCCTTCACGCAGGGGCAGAATTTCCTGCGCATAACTGCTATGCACTCCGGCGAGATAAAGCACGGATACATATGCTCGGACTTCACCGGCGGGCTCAAAAAGGTACTGTGCAGCACCAGCGACGATATACACACCCGCATCGTCACCGACGACTACCTGCAGAAATGGGATGTGCCCGCAGAGATGCTGCTGGCGGTGGCAGACAGGAATATGTCAAGGCTCATGACCCCCGACAGGCTCGAGACCTCCGTAATGGACGCACACGGCCTTAAATGCGTGGAGATGCGCCACGATGAGCTTTCCTGTGCGCTTATGATGTGCTCGGGCTTCTATGACTATATCTCTCCCCTCACAGGGCCGAGATTCCTGCTCATAGCACCGTCGAAGGATACGGTGATGGCAGTCACCGAGCCCGCATCCGACATAAGCGGGAAGCTGTTTGACCTGGTGACGGAGCACAACCGCTGGTCTACCGACCCTCTCACCACAAATGTGTATCTTTATACACAGAAGGGCATAGAAATAGCAAGCACATTCCCCGACTTCTGATTCGGGATATACAAGGAGCAAAGCGATGAAGAAATTCAATCAGGACGACAAAAAGCTGGTCATACGCATAATCATGCTGGTACTCGCAGTAGCGATGATACTCAGCTTTGTTCTGCTGCCGCTGGCACAGAGCGCATTTGCGGAGGAGATCACGGATGTGACAGTGGCGCAGTTCGATACAGGCGCTCTTTCCTCTGCGATAGAAGCAGCCAAGGACGGCACAGACCTCAACAATGTCACATCTCTTTCGATAAGCGGCGGTATACTTGATACCGCCGATTATCAGACTTTATGCGGATATCCGAACATCACTCTGCTCGATCTTTCCCATGCCGACACCAAGGACGGGATCATCCCCGACAACGCACTTTCCTCGAGGAACAAGCTCGAGACCGTATATCTTCCGAAGAATACCTCGGAGATAGGAAGCGGCGCCTTCATGCAGAACAGGCAGCTCATCACCGTAAAGATGCCTTCTTCCGTGCGCATCATAGGCGACAGCGCCTTTGAAGGCTGTGAGAAGGTGGAGCATTTCGACATACCCGCATCCACCGAGCATATAGGCGCACGCGCATTCTACGACTGCAAGGCGCTGTCCGATTTCGTGCTCCCCGCAAAGATAGATGCAGTCCCCGATTCCTGCTTTGCACAGACCGCCCTCACCTCCATGATATTAGGGCCGCAGGTGACAGGCATAGGCAGCGGCGCATTTGAAAACTGCCACGGGCTCACCGACCTTTACTGCTATGGCGAGACAGCCCCCACAGCAGGCAGCAATGCCTTCCAGAACTGCAAGATAGCTCTGCACTGCACCGACGGTGCATCCGGGTATGAGGCTCTACAGGCGGATGCATCCAACTGGGTGACCGTTTCCTATGACCTGAGCGGCGAATACTCCGCTCCCGCGGATATGAACGCCCCCGACGATACCGATAAAGATACCGATGAAGAGACCGCGGATAATACCGCAGCGGAGACAGAAGCCTCTGCAGAGGAGACAGTCACCGAGACAGAGGCAACCACGCCTGCACCCGCAAAGACCGATGCTCCCGCGAAGACGGACGCACCTGCAGAAAAGCAGCTTTTCAGCCCCGTATCCGTAGTTATCATCGCAGTCCTCTGCGCAGCAGTAGGAGCACTCGCAGTGCTTGCCTTCAAAAAGAAATAACAGGAGATCATATCATGGAAAGACCAATCAGCCCCAATAATACCATAGCCGCTCTTATACAGAACGTGGAAAAGGTCATCGTCGGCAAGCGCGGCTCTGTTGAGCTTGTCATAACCGCCATGCTCACAGGCGGACATATACTCATAGAGGACGTGCCGGGCGTGGGCAAGACTCAGCTCGTATCCGCACTTGCACGCTCCTGCGGCGGTATATTCGGCAGACTGCAGATGACCCCGGACGTAATGCCTACGGATATTACGGGCTTCACACTTATCGACCCTAACACCCACGAGAGGGAATTCCGCAGGGGCGCTGCATTCTGCAACTTCCTGCTCGCCGATGAGATAAACCGTGCCTCGCCGAAATCCCAGTCCGCACTCCTTGAGATAATGGAGGAGGGACAGGTAAGTATCGACGGCGAGACCTATGAGCTGCCGCATCCCTTCATCGTTCTCGCTACGCAGAACCCTGTGGAGACCTACGGCACATATCATCTGCCCGAGGCGCAGATGGACCGCTTCCTCATGAAGATAAGCATGGGCTATCCCAACAGCCGCGATGAGCTTGCGATCCTTGACCGCAACGAGAAGCGCCAGAACGCAAGGACTCTTGAGCCCGTCATATCCTGCGAGGATATAGTCGCACTCATGGCGACCGCCAACAGTATACGCTGCGCCGACAATCTCAGGGAATACATCATATCCCTCAGCGCTGCCACGAGAAATGCCGACTTCATCAGGCTCGGATGCAGCCCGAGAGGAAGCATCGCTCTTTATCGTGCATCCAAGGCGTATGCGCTCGTACAGGGCAGGGACTACGTTATCCCCGACGACATAAAGACACTGGCACCCTATGTGCTCGCACACCGCATAATACTCACACCCAAGGGAAGATCTGCCTGCGGCAGCAACGAAGGCGCTATCCGGCAGATACTCACGAGCGTAAACGTACCCGTAAAATAAGTTTGGAATGTGAAGAGTGGAGTGTGGAGTTACTGACGGGACATAATCATTTGACTTAAGCCGCTGTTTAAGCGGGAGCGATGAGAAATCACAAAGAATAGGCTTTACTTCGTTTGGCAGTGTCCGTTCTTTACTTTTCAGAGCGCGATAACTCCACACTGTGTGAAACTCCAAACTCCAAACTCCGGACTTTCCTAAAC
>JAFPPJ010000200.1 GCA_017410745.1 Oscillospiraceae bacterium | reverse complement strand
GCCCGGTGCTATCGCAGCAGCAGCGCGTCTGTTGTATTTCTGATCGAGGAAAAAGCCCGTCTTCTGGCCGTTCTCCACATCCACCTCGTATATTATACCGTTCTCGGTTATGCGAGTCACAGGGGATGTGCCTTCCTCGCGCATATACCAGCCCTTTTCGCTTGCCATGCCTTCAAGCTCGCGTATCGCGCCCTCATTGCGCAGATACACTCCGTTTATGGTCTGACCGTCGGCGCGAAGCACGTCAATGAGCGCATCAAGTATCATCTCCCTGCGCTTTTCTATACCCAGAGAAAGTATCTGTACGCTCAGCAGATCACCGAACCTGTCAACGGTAAGCCCCGGGAATCTGTCCGCTTCACCGAATATGAGCCTGCATGCCTGCCTGTCCTCTTCGGGCATAACAGCCTTGCGGTATCTGTATGCATATTCCACGCGTCTGCGGAAGAAGCTCTCGTCGAAGCGGTCGTTGGTATTGTCGGATATTATGCGCACTCGTATCTTCGATCTTGAATTATACAGACCCGTGCCTATATAGCGTCCCTTCGGGCTCACCACGTCGGCAAGCTCGCCGTCCGCTATATCATCTGCTGTGACGACCTCATTGTCATATATCCACGGATGGCCGCAGGATGTGCGCTTATGGCACTTCTCGGTCACAGTGACCACAGGAAAGTCACGACTCATCATATCTCATACCTCTTTTATGCGGGATCACGTCAGTATCCCAAACGATGACGCATCATTCACCGTGTTCTTCATAATATCTCTTCAGCATATCGGGACGGTGTTCTGCTGTAATGCGGAGCGACTCGGAAAGCCTGTATTCCTCAACCTTCCTGTGATCGCCCGACAGAAGTACAGGCGGCACCTCCATGCCCTGCCATACCTCGGGACGGGTATACTGCGGATATTCGAGCAGCCCCGAATAGTGCGATTCATCCATGAAGCATTCATCTGCCGCCAGCACGCCGGGGCACATCCTCGCTATCGCATCGCACATCACAAGTGCAGGCAGTTCTCCTCCGGTCAGCACATAGTCGCCTATGGATATCTCCTCATCGACTATCTTGTCAAGTATGCGCTGATCCACACCCTCGTAATGTCCGCAAAGCACGAATATACGCGGCATCTCCGAAAGTCTTACCGCATCCGCCTGAGTAAATACCTTGCCCTTGGGCGACATATATATTACGTGAGGCTTCTCGGGAAAGCTGCTGCATACGCTCTCATAACACCGGTAAATGGGGTCGCACTGCATGACCATGCCCTTGCCGCCGCCATAGGGAGAATCATCCACACGGCGATGCTTGTCAAGTGTATACTCTCTTATCTGATGGCAGTGGATCTCTATCATATTGGCACGTCTTGCCCTTCCCACGATGCTTTCGCTCATAACGGCCTCGCACATTTCCGGGAAAAGCGTGGCAATATCTATCCTCATTCCCTCAGTCCTTCTATCATATGTATATACAGCCTGCCGCCCTCGATATCGGTGCGCTCAATGAATTCGGGCACAGCGGGTATCATGAACTCGCCGCTGTCGGACTTTACAGTGTATATATCGCTGGCGCCCGTGTTCTTCACGTCAGTGATCCTGCCATAGACCTCGCCGTTCTCGGCATCGACCACATCCATACCGATAAGATCCTGTACGAAATATGTGCCCTCGCCCAGCTCTACGTCCTCACGGTCCATATACAGTATCCTGCCCCTGAGCTTGGCGGCTTCATCAGCATCGTCCACGCCCTCTATCTTCATTATTACTATATTCTTATGCGGCCGCGCATTCTCTATTATGACTTCCTTATCGCCCTTGTCAAAATAAAGCACATCAAATTCGCACAGGAAATCGGGCGAGTCACACCAGGGATCCACCCTGACCTCGCCTTTGAGCCCATGCACGGCTACTATTCTTCCCGTTTCAAGAAATCTTTTCATATCATCACCCGATCACAGCAGAAAACTTCAACAGATATCCGCATAATGTCAGTATCATTCAAAAAACAAGCAGCCCATGCGATATCCTTCATAAAACAAAGCCGTCCAGACGTATATGCGCACATGGACGGCAGGTCTTATGCAGGATGCAGCATCAAGCTACTTGCCCACAAGTATCGTAATGATCGGATCAATCGATCTCAACCATGATCTTCTCGTTTACTCTGCCCGCACCTGCACGCATAACAGTACGGATAGCCTTCGCTATCTTTCCCTGCTTGCCGATCACTCTACCCATATCATCAGGTGCAACATGAAGATGGTATACAACTATCCCCTCTTCATCGGGCTCATCCCTGTCTACGGTCACGGCCTCTTTATCCTCTACAAGTCCCGATGCGATCGCAATAAGCAGATCTTTCACCAGACAGACCTCCTTTCGGTCATTCTGATATGTCCCGGATGTTTCAAGGTGCGACAGGACATATGTCGCACTGCGGATCTCGGACCATATGCACGATCCGCACTATCATATATATGCGGATCGGATACAGTCGATGTCTCACTTAAGAATGCTGTTCTTGTCGAAAAGCTTCTTTACAGTCTCTGTGGGCTGTGCGCCGCTTGCGATCCACTTCTGGACCTTCTCAGCGTCAACCTTGACTACAGAGGGCTCAACAGTGGGATCATAGAAACCGAGCTCTTCAATGAATCTGCCGTCTCTGGGATACCTTGAATCAGCAACTACTATCCTGTAGAAGGGGTTCTTCTTAGCGCCCATTCTTCTAAGTCTGATCTTTACCATTTCTTTCACCTCCAATACATATATCAGCAGTTTTACTGCACTTTCAGCTATATCATGGCACAGAGGAGACTCATCACACAAATGAATATCCCCAGACCTATATAGAACTTCCTTGCACCGTCTCTACCGAAATGCTCTACGAAAAACCTGGCTTTATAATTGTTCATGAACCATTCCTGGTCGGTCGCAGCACATATTATGCAGAATGCTCCCGCACCCAGTCCGAACAGCCACCACATTATTTCCACCTGCCGGGCATACGGAGCTTATTCCTCTTGCCCTTCTGGTTTCTTCCGGTAACTCCGAGCTGCTTGAACATCTTCTGCATATTCTCAAACTGCTTGAGAAGTCTGTTCACGTCAGCGACGGTATTTCCCGAACCGGCAGCGATCCTCTTCTTGCGGCTCGGATTTATTATGGAGGGCTTAGCCCTCTCCTCGGGTGTCATAGAGGTTATGAGCGCCTCTATGCGGTTCATCTGATTATCGTCGATGTCAACGTCCTTTATCTTGTCGCCGACACCGGGAAGCATAGCAGCGAGCTGCTTGATAGAGCCCATCTTCTTGATCTGCTTCATCTGTTCGAGCAGGTCTTCAAGATCAAACTCTCCGTCTTCCTGCAGCTTGTTGGTGAGCTTCTGCACCTTAGCCTCATCAAGAGTAGTCTCAGCACGCTCTATAAGAGTGAGCACATCGCCCATGCCGAGTATTCTCGATGCCATTCTCTTGGGATGGAACAGCTCAAGGTCGTCGAGCTTTTCGCCTGTACCTACGAACTTGACAGGCTTTCCTGTAACAGCAAGTACGGACAGCGCCGCACCGCCTCTTGTATCGGAATCGAGCTTGGACATGAGGACGCCAGTGATGCCGAGAGCATCATCAAATGCCTTGGCAACATTTACCGCATCCTGACCTGTCATTGCATCGACTACGAGTATAATCTCATTGGGAGATGTCTCTTCCTTGATGTTCTTGAGCTCGTCCATGAGCTCCTCATCTATATGCAGACGTCCTGCTGTATCGAGAAGAACTATCTCATTGCCGTGCTCGCGGGCATGCTTTACAGCTTCGCGCGCGATAACAACGGGATTTATCTGTCCCATCTCAAAGACCTTTACGCCAGCCTTCTCACCTACTACACGAAGCTGATCTATAGCTGCGGGACGGTATACGTCGCAGGCTGCGAGCAGCGGACGCTTACCCTGCTCCTTGAAGTACTTGGCAAGCTTGGCAGAATGAGTGGTCTTACCGGAGCCCTGCAGACCGACCATCATGATAACACAAGGCGGCTTGCTGGGGAACTCTATCCTTGAATTCTCGCTTCCCATAAGGGCAACGAGCTCTTCGTCAACTATCTTTATTACCTGCTGAGCGGGAGTAAGGCTTGCGAGTACATCCGAACCTACTGCACGCTCCGATACCTTATCAATGAAGTCCTTTACTACCTTATAGCTTACATCTGCTTCAAGCAGTGCGAGCTTGACTTCACGCATGGCCTCTCTGACATCATTCTCTGTGAGTATGCCTCTGCCCTTCAGCCGTTTGAAAACAGCATTGAGCTTTTCCGACAAACTTTCAAAAGCCATAGCCATCCTCCTGTCATAATAACTCTCTGAGCTGTGAAGCGAGTGCCGTAAGCACTGCGCTCTGCTTATCAAATTTGCCCGCTATCTGCGCAGCGATCTCTTCAAGTTCATCCGCCGCTTCGCACAGCTGCTTATCCTTGCCGATAAGCCCGAGCCTTTCTTCAAGATCTTCCATCGTCTGTCTGCCTCTGACCAGGCTGTCCCTGACGCCCTGTCTCGTGATGCCCTCAAGCTCGGCTATCTCGCCGAGCGATAGATCCTCATTGAGATGGAGATCGAATATATTTCTCTGCTTATCCGTGAGCATACTGCCGTAAACGTCATACAGCAGAACGTTCTCGTATACTGTATCCGCCATAGCACACCTCCGGACATAGATGTAAAGGCAAATCACTTCACTAAAGTAATTTACCTTTACATTATACCATATGCACAAAAATTGTCAAGTGATTTTAGCTAAAAACAAATGTTAATTTTTCGTGAACTCACGCATACATCATATATTATCCGAAAAATCGCTGCTGCCTGCATCACCATAGGATGAGGACTGCTCCTGATCCGCCGCATGAGTGGGTATATATCCCGATGCGCCAGTATCGTCTGCGGGTGCAGCATGAGCGGGAACATAGCCGCTGTTATCAGCTACATTATATACATTCACATCCTGAGTATTTACATCGGGAGTGGGAGCACTGCCGCGGGACTTGATGAACATGAATACTATAAAGCCGAGTATAGCAGCGCCTACCAGAAGAAGTACTACGCCCATACTGCCATTCTTGCCGACAGTGTCCTTTGTCTGATATGTGAGCACATAAGGAACGGTCACAGCAGCATAATCCACATCGGTTATGTTCATATATTCAAACAGCTCATCATAATACTCATAGAGCAGATCCTTGAGCTCCTTGTCCATCTTCATTGCTTTGCCGTAGAAGTCAACAGTTGTATAGTTCTCTATTTCCGCATCGCTCCATGTCTCATCCATCATGGTATTCGCGATGTTGACAAAAGCCTCATTGCCTGTTTCAACTGCTGCGAAACGTGTATCATCACCTTCGAGCCTGATGAGATAGTAATGCTTGCTCACTCTTTCATTTGACTTTATGCCGAATGTGGAATTATAAGTGGTCTCTGTTGCGAACTCATCTATTATAGTACCTATAGTACCATTATAGAAACGGCCTTCCTCAAAATCGGATATTCCGAGAGTATTGATATCCTGTACTCCCTTTTTGAGGTTTGCCTTGTCAGCGCCGGAGGAAACCATGATCATGATGCCTGCTATCACAAGCACCAGCCCCAGTGCGCCTACTCTGAACATAAAGTTTGTTGTCATTCTCATTATACTTACCCCTGATTATGCCTTACGGCAGATTTGTCCCAAACGCCCGATGTCATACAAAACGCTTCTGCGAATATCGGCGAATGATGATAGGTGAAAACACCGACCTTACTATCATATCATATTTTTGGGGCGAGGTAAATAGAATTTTTCACTAAATTTAACAACACTACAGAATATTTTTCATCTTTATTGGATATAATAGTATATGAGATAATAGACATATAAGGGGAATACACATGGAATACGAGATCATCAGAAGCAAAAAGCGACGAAAGCTTGTTCAGACTAGGATCACTCCGGATGGGCGCATACAGGTATATGTACCTTATAATCTTCCCGAAAGCGAGATAGACCGTATAATAGAGAAACGCTCGGACTGGATAGACCGTACTGTACAGGCGCATGTCAGCGAGGATCTTATAAGAAACGAGATGCTGTGCATCCCTCCGCAGGAACTTCCCCTTCTCGGTGCGGTCAAGCCTGTGAAATTTGAAAAGCCCTACGGCTTCAGGGACTGCTTCTATCTTCCGGAAAAGCCATTGAAGGATCTTCTTCCTATATTGCAGAGGATATACAGGGATATCGCAAGGCGCACCCTCGTGCCTCGCACGCTCCTTCTTGCAGGACGCCTCGGGATATCCGTATCGGATGTGAAGATAAACTCCGCCCGCACCCGCTGGGGCAGCTGCTCCTCCCGCCATGTGATTAATCTGTCATGGAAGCTGATAGCCGCATCTCAGGAGCTTATAGACTATGTAATAGTACATGAGCTGTGCCATACCTGCTATATGGATCACAGCCAGGAGTTCTGGACTATGGTGCAGCAGGTCATACCCGACTACAAGCAGCGCATAGAAGGTCTCAAAGAAGTCAGCAAGGTACTCTACCGCTACGGACTTGACAATATACCCAACAGCAGATAGCTGTCCTTTCAAATCCCATAATAGTTTTCTACGGAATTTATTGTCTGTACTTCTTATGAAAGTATAAAAATACCGCATTATATATCCTGCCGCTGATTTTTCTCAAACAGCACGATATATGATGCGGTCTCTTTATAAAATACAATCGCCCCTGTGTTGATATGAAACCATCACCTTTTTGCGGGTGAAGCGGAAGCGTTTCATCAAACTGTGGGGCAATTGCAGTGCAGCGTGGGAGTGGCCTGACGTATGAGCCCGACCCAAGTAGAACTCCCTTTGTTTGATATGATTATATCCCATAAATGGCTCTATGTCAAGGATTTTTGG
The DNA here is from genome assembly GCA_017410745.1 of Oscillospiraceae bacterium. Classification (GTDB taxonomy): domain Bacteria; phylum Bacillota; class Clostridia; order Oscillospirales; family Ruminococcaceae; genus Huintestinicola. Next base: position 1,035 of record JAFPPJ010000200.1, on the reverse strand, counting down.
TGATTTTTACCTAAATTTCCGCAATTTTGTTGTTTAGAACACTCTATACCTCCAAAAATCCCGTCAGAATTGCAAAATAAACAAAACATACGTTCTGTTTATCCCTAATTCTCTGATTTTTACAATGTTGAAAAAGCCGATTTCACTGATTTTTATAGTAATAATTTTTGCACTATAATTATTAGTTGCTATTTATTGTATTTATTAGATATTTCGTGAGATTTATAAACGAGTTTTTTCAGGAAATCTATTTATTGCACCTTTTTCAGAAGCAATATTGCAATTATTAAACACGAAAACATATATTAATTCTACCATAAAAATTATACATTTTTTCGTTTTTGTCAAAAATGCCCCTTCCGTTAACCGGAAGGGGCTTATGAGTTTCAAAAGTTTTATCAGAGCGGCTGATTGGACTTCATATATCTCTCGAACTCGGATATATCTGTGGACTTTTCTCTTGCATGGAGCTCGGTAATAATACCGGCCTTTACCATTCTTGCAAGCTCCTGGTCGAGGGATACCATTCCGTCCTTCTTACCGGACTGGATAGTAGACGGGATCATATGCACCTTGTTATCACGGATCATCGCCTTAACAGGGTCAGTACCGTTGAGTATCTCAAGTGCAGCTACACGTCCCTTGCCGTCTGCTGTGGGTATGAGCGTCTGTGCGCATATACCAACGATAACAGTTGCAAGCTGTGTTCTGATCTGGTTCTGCTGATGTGCAGGGAATGCGTCTATGATACGGTTGATGGTATCAGATGCAGACGTGGTATGAAGTGTGGACATAACAAGATGTCCTGTTTCTGCGGCGGTTATAGCTGCAGAGATCGTTTCATAGTCTCTCATCTCTCCGACGAGGATAACATCGGGGTCTTCACGAAGAGCCGCACGAAGTGACATGGAGAACGATTCAACGTCGTCGCCGACCTCACGCTGGTTTACCATGCATCTCTTATGCTCGTGAACATACTCGATAGGGTCTTCTATCGTGATGATATGCGCACTCTTGGAGCAGTTTACATAGTCG
>JAFPPJ010000199.1 GCA_017410745.1 Oscillospiraceae bacterium | reverse complement strand
GGTAGTATTCTCGTATGCATCTGTTGTTTCTTCTATACTTACAGATTCTTCCGCCGTTATTACAGCGGTTTCCTCTGCGGCTGTCATGATCTCTGTATTTTCTGTCACTGTGGTGATCTCTTCGTTCAACGCCGGGCACCTCTTTTCTTTCTGCGTTTGCGTTCTCTGAGCTCTGCTTTGCGGTTGTTTTCCACTATGCTGTATGCAAGCTCTTTTACTTTTCCGTGTATAACTGCTTCTTCGGGCTGATATATGAGCTTCCTGCGCTGGTTGCTGAAATAGAAATCAAGCACCTTAACCGCTATCTTCTCAAAGCCCATACCGTTGTATTTCAGGAAACCCACTGCAGCTATCGGTGCGGATTCTATCACTATGATGTACATCAGTATATCCGTGCGTATGAACTTATGCCCGATAAGGAATGTCCCCACTGCAAGAAGTACCATAAGCACCGCACATATGAGCTGACGGAGGTTGAGTCCGAAAAAGAACTGCTCCTTGTACTCCCGTATATCCTGCGGAATATCTGCTTTTATCATTTTCATCAACCTCCGAGTGCTCTACGAGTTATTTCGCCTGCTCTGCTTACGGATACCGCAAGCACTATCACACAGAGAAGAGGTGTTGCAAACTGCATTATGTGTATGAGAAGGCCATCACCTGCAAGTCCGCTTGCAAAGTTTAGTGTCAGCGATGTGCTTATCTTTGTATATGCCATGAATATGACTGATAATACGCCCCACTGCATAGATACAGCTGCGAAATTGCGTATAAATGCAATACCTGTCTGTCTTGCCTGCGCATTTACAAGTGTGGATAATGCCACGGGAGATATCGCAACAAGTATGCCCGTTTCAAAGATAACGCCTATCATAGATACAACTATCAGCGAGAACATCACAAACAGTAAAGCCACTAAAAGCAGCATAATAAATGACATACAAAGATAATTCAGATCCAGTATGCCCGGATCAAATGTACTTGCTGTGGCTGCCGCCTTGAATGATGCAGATATTCCCGAAAAAGCATCTGTATATGATGTCAGGGACACGCTCTTGAACAGTCCGGATATGGCTCCGACTATCTTGCCTGTGTTCTGCACGATAAGCTGTGATACCACAAGCTTCATTGCGATGCGGAGTGCTCCTTCGATGCCGCCGTTGAAATCTATATTGGCACAATATGTGAATGCTTCCATACAAAAGAATAATGTCAGAAGAGCCGAGCCTGCTGCTGTGAATACTCCTATGGCCGTCCCGCACTGTGATACAACATCAAAACTGACAAGACTTGTAAGCACTGCTGCAAAGCCGTCCGCTTCTGCCTGTATTATCTTCTCAAGACCTTCAAACAAATCCTGAAAAGGATGATCCATTATAACCACCTGTCTTTCTCATCTGAATATGTGCCTGCCCTACATAACAGGCACATATCCGGGATGTACTATGCAGCTGCGATATCAACCGCCACCGCCGCCGCTGAGCGAGATGCTCGAAGGGATAAGAGCTCCGACCGCACCGATGATCGCACCACCGATAAGTGTCTGGAAGCCTCTGGTTTTACCGTCGGCATTATCATCCTTGAAGCCGACGCCTGTCTGGATACCGCCGACTACTGCTACAAGCGAGCCGAGTGCGATGATACCGGGACCGAGCACGCCCATGATGCCATCGATCATACCCTGTGCATCTCCGCCGTTGCCTCCGCCGCCTTCCTCGGCATATACCCTGGCTGCGGTCATTGCGGTCGCAAGAGGTACTACAAGTGTGGCTCTGCCTACTCTTGTGTTCATCATGCGTCCTGTGAAATTGGTGGCGTCCACGAGTGCGTGTGCGCCGATGTCTGTTGCCTTGTCATATGCTCTGTCAAGGCATGCTGTGATACTGTTCATAGCATC
>JAFPPJ010000198.1 GCA_017410745.1 Oscillospiraceae bacterium | reverse complement strand
CGGAGATAACACATGTCATCGCATCGAAATTATCCGCAAATACTTTCAGGTTCTCTATGTTCATATCATTTCCTCCGTCACAATACAATGCTTCATTTACTCAGACGGACCTTATCTGCATCCCTGTAGGAAAACAGTATACGACTTTATACATTATATCACATATTATAGTAAAATTCAATAGGTATTGAACATTTTTTGTGCAGATAATACAATTTTGTAAAATCCCCTCATCTGCGTGGGATGAGGGGATCATGATCAGATGTCTATTGATCTCTTTTCCTTCTTGAGGATGCGCTGTATCGCGAACTTGCCGGATATCACCGCAATTGGCAGACCGCCGGGGCTCATTATCCACTGTCCTGCCATATAGAAGTTGCTGACGTTCTTGAACGTGCCCTTTACTCTGAGCTGCTTAGTACCGACTGTGGTGACAAAGCTCATGTATGCACCGTGATATGCGTTGCAGTATCTTACATAGGTCATGGGCGTCCATACATCAAGGAGCTCCATCTTGCCGTCAAGCTCGGGGAACTGCTTTATCACAGCCGCTCTTATCTTTTCTTCAAGCTCTTCCTTGGTCTTCTTATACGTTTCCTTGTCAAGACTCTTCCAGAAAGCATAGTCATCATCTGTCTGTGAGATGCATGTCTGGAGCACTGCCTTGCCCTCGGGAGCAAAGCTCTTGTCATATCCGTAGTTCTTGATATATATCCTATCGTATGACTTATTGCCTATCTTGATGGGGTCGCAGTCAAAGAAGATGGTATCCTGGCCGGAGAAATCATCATTGATGGAATATGCTGTCTGGAAGCCGCTGGTAACGGGATATGCCTTCCTGTCCGCAAACGCCTTCTTCCATTCATCGGTCATATACTCCTTGCCGAGCAGCTTCTTGAAAAGGAAGTCTGCATCCACTGCGGATATGATCTCATCACCGAACACCTTATCGCCGCTTTCAAGCTCAATGCCTTTGGCTGTGCCGTTCTCGATGATCACGCTCTTGACGGGAGCCTTGGTATAGAGCTTGCCGCCCATATCCTTGAACTTCTTGACGATCCTGTTGGTCATTGCAAGAGAACCGCCGAGAGGTATATTGCCGTTGCCGCTGGTCATTGTGCCGTATGACACGAGGAAGGAATATGCGGTATAGTCTGCGGGAAGATAATCCATCATCAGCTTCCGGAGCACGGGAGACTTGAATCTTGCTGCGAATTCCCTGAGGTTTATCTTGCCGTATTCCTTCATTACCTTGGGCATATTCGCCATGGATTTGCCCATATTGATATAATCCTTCACGCCCATCATATCCATGGGCTTCTCAGCAGGGATAGTGCAGCTCTCGGCATAGCGGGTATACTCGATGAACTTCTTGATCTCAGCCTCATCCTCGGGAGAGATAGCGATAAGCTCCTTCTCGGTCTTGTCAAGGTCATTCCAGAGGATAGCCTCTACTCCATTATAGATAGTGGAATAGAACTTCTCCGTGTCTGCATATTTGGTATCCTTGTCTATCGCGCCTACGGTGTTCCATACCTGCCACAGGGATGTCTTCTCATCGGTGCCTGTGAGCCAGTGGATGCAGTTGTCGATGTGATGTCCCTTTCTGTTCCAGCCCATGCATTCGCCGCCTGCTACTGCGTTCTTCTCGTATATCTCTGCATCATATCCTGCCTTGAGTGCATATATGCCTGCTGAAAGTCCGCCGATACCGCCGCCGATTATTACTATCTTCTTCTTCATGTCATTACAACCCTTTCATTTATTACTTGCGCAAAATATCTGTTATCCATTCTGCTTTTGGAAGAGGGTATTCCGGAGCGATGAGGTGTATCTCCATTATCCCCTGTATGCTGCACCAGAACGCAAAGGAAAGTGCTGTAGGGTCTCCCTCTTTTATACTGCCCTTTTCCTGCCCCTTCTTTATGATCTCTGCCGCATAGTCCACCTTATTCACCGAAAGTGCGATCTTCATTATATGCTCGGGAGTATTAGGCCGCCTTGCCTGAAGCATCAGCATAAACATCTGATATACCCACGGCTGTTTTTCTGCCGCCGTAAACAGCATATTGATGAAGTTCGTGAAATAGTCGATAGGATCGTCATATTCCACTCTTTCAGAGTTCATAGAGTGCTCCGCTCCCATGACAACAAGCGCTTCATACAGCTTCTCCTTGCTCTCATAATAGTGGAACAGCAGCCCTGTGCTTATGCCAAGCGACTCTGCTATATCCGATATCTTGGTCTCAGCATATCCCTTGGTTATGAAAAGCTCGAGCGCCTTGAACAATATCTGTTTGCTGCGCATCTCTTTTTGTTCTTTTCTGGTCATAGCTTCCCTTTCGTTGAGCATATATTCATTGAACATTCATTCATTGAATGTGTATTCAATATATCATATTTCTGCACATTTGTCAATGGTTTTTATCTGATTTGTATATATGCACAAAAAAGCCGCTTGTATGCAAGCGGCGTTTATGCTTATTTATCATCTCATATCACATAGAACCAGCTGTCATCCGGCTCTATGCCTGTTACTTCTATCGTATGGGTCTTCCCGTATTTCACGGTAAGCTCCTGATTTTTTATGGAAACTCTTGCACCCGGGCGTATGGACGATGTGATGAACACATTGCCTCCTATGACCGCATCATGGCCTATGACGGTCTCACCGCCAAGTACGGAAGCCCCCGAGTATATCGTCACATTGTCCTCAATGGTGGGATGGCGCTTCTTCCCGTGAAGCGTCTGTCCGCCCCTTGTAGAGAGCGCACCCAGCGTGACGCCCTGATATATCTTCACGTTGTCGCCTATCTGCGTGGTCTCACCGACAACTATGCCCGTACCGTGATCTATGAAGAAATACTTTCCTATAGTAGCACCGGGATGTATATCTATACCTGTCACGGAATGTGCATGCTCAGTCATTATCCTCGGTATGAGCGGCACCTTCAGCAAAAACAGCTCATGCGCCAGACGATATACCATGATAGCATACAGTCCGGGATATGAGTATATGATCTCGTCCTTGTTGAATGCGGCAGGGTCACCGTCGTATGCAGCAGCCACATCGGTCTCTATATACTCCCTGATATGAGGTATCTTGTCAAGGAAGCTGAGCGCTATCTTTTCCGCGCATTTTTCCGTATTGCATTCATCTATCGCCTTGCATCCGTATGCATAGCGCAGCACGATGGATATCTGCCTGATAAGGTTATACAGCACATCCTCAAGCTGCATGGTGATGTTGTTGCGCACGGTGTATACCTTATATGTGCGGTTCTTGAAAAAGCCGGGAAATATCACATTCTGCAGCTGCCCTATCATGCGGATTATGACATCCTTGTCGGGCTGCATGAAGCCGTCGTAACGGTCAATGTCTCGTCCTTTGGAATAATCGGAAAGTATCTGCTCGGCAAGCTCGCCGAGCCTTTCATCTATCCCCTTGTTCCTGTCAGCCATTATTCTCTCCTGTTTCTATAGTTGTATCTATGCCGTTTATCACAAGATTGGGATCATCAAGGTCTATTATAAGGCACTTCCTGCCGCCTATGACAGATGTGCGCACCTTGTCGGTGGCATCCCTGCCGACATTGACGGTTATTGCAGATGAGGCAAGGGTCATCTTTGTTTCAAGAAGGTTCGATGCCCTGAGAGGCGCATCTCCCACGATCTGCTCAAACAGCTCATCCACTGTATTGAGCCTTTCCTCGCTGACGCCTGCTTCCGCAAGTATGTTCTTTATCCTCGGAGCATCCACCACGGGAGGCTCTGTCTCATTCTTATTCTGTGCGATAACATCCTCTATGCTGTCGTTGACCGATGATATCACGGTGTAGTCGAGCTCCTCACCGCATACGGCTGTGAGCACCGCACGGAATCTTTCCTTTTCGCCGTCGGCGGTATAGGCAAAGGTGCAGTCGAGCACATCCTCTACCATAGAAAGATTGGGCTTCTTGGGCGACTTGGTATAGTACATCACAGCGTTGATATCAGACTGCCTGTCGGAGAATACGGGGAAGAAGAAGCCGTCCTGGGGAGCGCGGTTGATTATCATCTCGATATTTACCTTCTTGAGTATCTCCTCGCCGTTGAAGAAAAGGCCGACATCCGCAGTCTCCGCAGGACAGCAGGCGGTCACGATGAAGGTATGGTCGTGATCCTCATCAAGCTTGGTGTCATCCTTTGCGCGGTGTATCACGGTATAGGTGCATACCGCGGCTATCACTGCATATGCGGTGCTTGCAGCATAGTTAGTGGTGAGGCGTTCAAGGAACACCTTGTTTGCCTCCTCGTCCGTGAGCTTGCCCTTGAGTGCTGTATACAGGGCATGCTGTGCTCCGCCCTCTGCATAGGACTCATTGGGGAAGGCATACTCGGTGAGGTTCTTGCCGAGAGTGCCGCTGAGCGTCTTTTTCAGCGTCTCGAGCACTACCTCTGCTTCGTCCTGCTCTAGTTCATGGTAGCCCTTCGCAGCGCAATAGCGTATCTTCTTCTCCCCGTCCACAAAGGCAGTAAGCACACGGCTTATGGAGAAAAGTCCGGAATCGGGCGTAAAATTCTTCTTGATCTCGTTGATTTCCTTCTTGTTCATCTTATTATCTCCTGTTCTTTATTCTTTTCCGACATATACATTGGCATATGAAGAGCCTTCATCTGTGATGAATTCTATCTTGTAGTCGCCGGGTGCGAGCTTTGCGTTTATTACCGCTCTGCCCTCCATCCTGCTCTTCTCCTTGAATACGGCAGTCTCCGGAGCATCCACCCTGTGCCATACACCGTTCTCATATCTGCGGATCATCATTTTCACTTCACCCGCCATAGGCTCGGTTTTGCGGGAAACTGCTTCGCCGTTTGTATATTCCTCTATATATTCGCTGAGATTCAGTGCATCCGCCGTGATGACACCGTCCTTGTATACGGCTGTCCATATCTTGTCATGAGATGCATAATTGCTCCCGTCGCGCTGATTAAACTCCTTGTCGGCTACAAGGGTATATACCTTACCGTCCTCATCCTCTGTTATGAAGCAGAAATGTTCTCTGTCTATATGTCTGAGCCGGATAGTCGGGTCTGTCTCTCCCCATACATAGAAGGAAGAATCGGAATGTGTCCTGGAGCTCCAGTTCGGATGCAGACCATAATCCGTGTAATTGTCGCAGATTATGTAATCGAGCTCATAGAACGCCCCGTTCCCGTTTACATCCGATACCCTCAGCACATAGTCGGGATCTCCGTCCATATTATAGTCGTCAAACTTTAAAAGGAAAGGCCCGTTCACGGAAAAGCTCACGGGTTCTCTTTTGTCGGAATCATAGCTCTGCGGATGTGACACGCCCCCGGTGGCCTCGATTTTGGAACGAGTATAGTTATATCCGAAAAAAGTCATTTCTCCGCCGTTTTCTTCCATCTCTTCGGATGTGAGATCAACGGTGCAAAGCTTGCCGTTTGACATCATGACTTCGTTGTGAGAATATATATAGTCACCGCCTTCAGCGGTAGGGATGCCGTTGGAATAATACTCATCCATATCCGCAAGGTTCTCATGCTCATTGCCAAGTCCGAACAGTCCGTCTGTCATTCCCTCTATCATAGGCACGGGAGGTTTAGCGGCATTTCCCGAAACCGGTATGTCCTGCACGGCAACATCTGCCGTTGCGGGAGCGGGAGTACGACCCATATTATCCGCTATGACTCTAAGGCATCCGAGATGCTTGCCGAACTCCGCAATAAGGCATACAGCTACGATCATTGCTCCCTTAGCTATACTATTCATGTTGCCCCCTACTGCCGTCAAGAATTATCTCAAGTCCGTCATCCGACAGCATCACGGCATACTGTTTGTTTTTGTATCTTACTGAGATATGTCCTGATCTCAGATCTTTTTCGGCATAGATCGTATCGGAAAAGAATACCTTTCTCCATGAAGTCTCCACACTTTCATCCGGGCAGGTGTTCCAGTCCGTCCAGTCATGTTCATCGGCATATACAAGCACTTCGGTGAAGTCCTTCCCGTAATTCTCATCGAGATATACTATGCCTTCATCTGTCATATGTTCTGCTGCCGGTACTTTTGCACCATCTATGCCCTTATATATATTGCTGTACATGATGCATATGAAAGCTCCGCATACCGCCGCCCCGATGAAGGGCAGATAGCGCACTGCCTTATTCGCATCGTGTCCGTGTTTCTTTATATGGAGCCTTGTCAGTATATCATCTGCGATAAGCGCAGGCAGTATAAGGAAATATGTCCCTATCGGCTTTTCCGTGACTGCAAGGAAAACCGCGTACGGTTCATTCAGAGCATGTCTGCGCATCTGTTCAATCTGCATATACCCATCTGCCGCATTATCTATCATTCCGTGTATCACCGCAAAGACAGGCACTATAATGAGGAACACGGCAAGAGGTATGCGCCACAGGGCATCATATCCCTTCTCGCTTGCCTTACGGCTAAAGTACACCGCAGGTATAAGGAACACGCCTCCGCACAATATGAGTGCAAGCAGCGCCATGAAGAAATACAGTACGGCATCTGCGATACTGCTGATAATATATCCGCCGTCCATCCTGCCGATGCTTTTGTATATGCCCATCAGGTCGATGACTATGCATAATGCCGGAAGTGCGATATATTTTATAAGATAGTCCGGAAAGGCCTTCTTTTCCATATTCACCTCACTATAAACCACTCATACCGTATGGCGACGATACTCTCCCTTTTTGGAAAAAAGGAGCAGAGACGCTCTGCTCCTTTGATCGGTCAAAACTCGTATCCGAGACGCACTGCCTTCATGTTGTTCTCAATGAGCTGAGTCTTTGCAGGAGGCACTATCTTGCGTATAGCTGCCTCTATCTCCTCCATCGTTATTATGCCTGTCTTCTTGAGGAGCATACCGAGGATTATGATATTGGCACCGCCTGTGAGGCCGTTCTCCTCTGCCATTGCAGTAGCGGGTATCTCATATACGTCTATGTCTGTACGGTCGGTATGTGAATCCACAAGAGAGGAATCCACAAATGCACATCCGCCCGGGCGCACATTGTCGATGAACTTCAGGAATGAAGGCTCATTCATGACTATGAGTATATCGGGGGTATACACGGTGGGAGAGCCGATAGGCTCATCGGAAAGGGTGACGGAGCAGTTGCATGTACCGCCTCTCATCTCCGGGCCGTATGAAGGGAGCCATGATACCTCTCTGTCAGCCATCATGCCGCAGTATGCGAGCACCTTGCCTGCAAAGAGTATGCCCTGACCGCCGAAGCCCGCAAGCTGTATCTCACTTGTCATTGTCAGTCACCTCCGTAATATCCTTGTATACGCCGAGAGGATAATAGGGTATCATTTCGTTTCTGACACGCTCTACAGCCTGTACGGGTGTCATGCCCCAGTTTGTGGGACAGGTGGAAAGTATCTCTACTATGGAGAAGCCCTTTCCGGCAGCCTGGATATCGAATGCCTTGCGTATAGCCTTCTTTGCAGCACGGATATGCTGTGCATTGTCTACAGCCACGCGCTCTGCATATGCAGTGCCCGACAATGTTGCAAGGAGCTCGCATACTCTTACGGGATAGCCTGCTACCTTGGGGTCTCTGCCGTAGGGCGTGGTCTGGGTGACCTGACCGGGAAGAGTGGTGGGAGCCATCTGTCCGCCTGTCATGCCGTATATGGTATTGTTTATGAATATTATCGTGATGTTCTCGCCTCTTGTAGCGGAGTGTACTGTCTCTGCAGTACCTATAGCTGCAAGGTCGCCGTCGCCCTGATATGTGAACACGAACTTGTCGGGACGGGAGCGCTTCACGCCTGTTGCAACAGCAGGTGCACGGCCGTGTGCCGCCTCTATCATATCACACGCAAAGTAGTCATATGACATAACTGCGCATCCTACGGGACATACGCCGATGGTATCGCCGACTATGCCAATCTCATCCATTACCTCCGCAACAAGGCGGTGTACTATACCATGTGAACAGCCGGGACAGAAATGGAACGGCACATCACACAGTGACTGTGGTCTTGTATAAAGCATCTTAAGCCTCCCCTATCTGTGCATCAATAGCCTTTATCTGTGCAAGCACCTCAGCAGGTGTAGGCACGATGCCGCCTGTATGACCGAAGAAATGAACGGGTCTTCTGCATTCTACGGCAAGCTTCACATCATTCACCATCTGTCCCATATTCATCTCAACGGACAGATATGCCTTTGCAGTGTCAAGCGTATCCTTGTACGCCTGTACAGGGAACGGCCACAGGGTCACGGGACGTACAAGTCCTGCCTTTATGCCCTCGGCGCGCGCCATATTCACCGCAGAACGCACTATTCTCGCAGTAGCGCCGAATGCGGTAACGATTATCTTTGCATCATCGGTGAGATAGTTCTCTGCACGGCAAAGCTCGCGCTTTACAGTCTCGTATCTCTCAAATCTCTCGAAGTTGGACTTTTCAAGCTCCTCGGGTACGAGATAAAGGGAATTGATTATATTGTGCTTTCTCTTGTTGCCGTGGCCTGTGCATGCCCAGGGCTTCTCGGGCTGCGGCGCATAGCTTTCGGGGAAGCGCACGGGCTCCATCATCTGACCGAGCAGACCGTCCGCAAGTATCATAGCGGGCATCCTGTACTTATCGGCACTGTCAAATGCGAGCACTGCAAGGTCTGCCATTTCCTGTACGGTGGAGGGTGCGAGGACTATCAGCGAGAAGTCGCCGTGTCCGCCTGCCTTGGTAGCAAGATAATAGTCGGACTGTGAGGGCTGTATGCCGCCGAGACCGGGACCGCCTCTCTCTACAT
>JAFPPJ010000197.1 GCA_017410745.1 Oscillospiraceae bacterium | reverse complement strand
ATGCCCGGGATCGATGGATTCCAGGTATGCAAGGAACTCAGAAAGAAGAGCCCCACTATCGGAATAATCATGCTTTCCGCCAAGACGCAGGAAATGGATAAGGTAAGCGGTCTTATGCTCGGCGCTGATGATTATATCACCAAGCCCTTCTCGCCTTCCGAGCTGACTGCCCGCATCGACGTTTTGTACAGACGTGTGAGCATGTCCGGGATGCAGCAGGAAAAGAGCACTATAATAACATCCGGTCCCTTTGTACTTAATCTCAAGAGCCGTACGGTATCAAAGAACGGCGAGCAGATCGATCTTACTCAGGTCGAGTATCAGATACTCGAGTATTTCATGAATAACCAGAATACTGCGCTTGACCGCAAGAGCATTCTTCATCATATCTGGGGCGACAACTATCCCGGCGATGATAAGATCGTTGATGTAAATATCCGCCGAATCAGGATGAAGATAGAGGATGAGCCGTCAAATCCCAAGTATATCGCTACGATATGGGGATTTGGCTACAAGTGGTCTGACGGCACGGAGGATGATAAGTAATTGTCAAAGATCCGCAGCAATAAAGCCACTATTACGCGAAGATGGCTGATCAACAACATAGGTGTCATCGGCATATTCCTGATCATGCTGCTTATTGCGGCATCCGGCTTTATCAATCTGTATTATTCAAACTCTGCCACTCAGTATATCACATCAAGGATGAGTACCATATCGGGTCTCCTGCAGCAGTATTACACCGATGATCCCGCGGTATTCTCATCCGAGGTGCGCTCTATCGTCCAGGAGTGGTCGGATAAGAATCTGTCCGAACTGATGACCATACGCTCGGACGGTACGGTTTCCATGACATCATCGGGCTTTATGCCCGATAAGCAGCTTCTTGCACAGGACTACTACGACGCTGTCTCGGGCGGGACAACGGGTTTTTTCCGCGGCAAGCTGCCGGACGGCGAAAGAATAATAGCCGTAAGCCTCGTTACGCCCGATACCACCGGCGAATACAATGTGATACGCATCGTTTCTTCGCTTGATAAGGTATACAGGCGTATAAACTCGTATATACTCATTGCTTCGCTCATGTGCCTTTCCGTTCTCATGCTCGTGTTTTTTTCGGGTATGTATTTCGTAAAGTCTATCGTTATTCCCGTGAATCAGATCAGTGCGACTGCCGGAAGATACGCTAAAGGCGACCTTTCGGTACGCATACCTGTCAAAAGCGATGATGAGATCGGTGAACTGTGCAGTATCATAAACAAAATGGCTGATGAGCTTTCACAGTCGGAAGCAGTCAAGAATGAGTTTATATCAAGCGTATCCCACGAGCTGCGCACACCTCTCACAGCTATAAAGGGCTGGGCAGAGACCATAGGCGCTATGCCCGATGACAGTGAGACCGTCAGCAAGGGCATGAGGGTCATAAACTCCGAAACAGAACGACTCTCACAGATGGTGGAGGATCTTCTGGACTTCTCGCGTATGCAGAATGGCAAGTTCACTCTCAATAAGATCAATGTGGATATACTTGCAGAACTCAGTGATGCGGTGCTCATATATCAGGAGAAGGCGCGTCAGGAAGGCATAGAGCTCGTTTATGCCGAGCCATCTTCACTTCCTATCGTATACGGAGACCGCAACAGACTTCGTCAGGTATTCATAAATGTAATAGACAATGCTCTGAAATATACCGAAAGAGGCGGTCTCGTCACTGTGCAGACATCGCTTACCCCGGATGACAGGATAGAGATAGATGTCACCGACAACGGATGCGGAATAAGCTCCGAGGATCTCCCTAAGATAAAGACAAAGTTTTTCAGGGCAAATCACATAAAAAGAGGTTCCGGCATAGGCCTTGCTGTTGCAGACGAGATCATGACGCTGCATGACGGCTCACTCGATGTATTCAGCGAACAAGGCGTGGGTACAAGTGTAATAATCTCTCTGCCCATAGTCAATGCCTCAAAAGCGCTGCAGAAATAAGGTGTGAAAATGAAAACAGTAACTATAACTATATCTGTTGATCCCGAGGAGGCAGAGTCCTGCTACAAGTCACTCCCCT
>JAFPPJ010000196.1 GCA_017410745.1 Oscillospiraceae bacterium | reverse complement strand
CCGTCACTACCTCCACGTTCACGGGACGTTCCCTGTCAGCCGTTATCTTGGCAGTGACCGATACAAGAAAATAGGCAGCGGCAAATAAAATGAACGCAGCCTTGTATCTGAACGTATCATCATTTTTCATTGCCGTCTGCCTCCTTTCATCGTCTTTGTGACCGAAGTACAGATATGTCCTCAGCGTTGCTTAGCCTGCTGCGGGCTGCCTGCCGCCGTTCTTTATCAGCGGCGAGATATACTTGTACACCAACACGGTGATGACTGCACTCGCTGCACCCTTTACAAAGGTGAAGGGCATGTTGAACTTGAGAAGGCACTCCATCAGACCGCTTACGTTCGGGTCGATTGCCCTGTATGCGTTGATGATGTTGTCCATGCCGCCAAAACCGGCCGCATATATGGGGTATATGATAAAATAGTTGGATACCACGCTCAGCGCTGCCATAGATACAGCGCCCACAGCCGAGCCGATAATAGCGCGTGCCTTAGTCTTCTTTGCCTTGTAGATAAGCCCCGCAGGAACTACGAAAGCACATCCCAGTATAAAATTGGACAACTCGCCTACACCTGCGGTATTAGAGCCCATCACAAATTTTACCGCATTCTTGATGAAGCATACGCACGCTCCTGCAAGAGGCCCCAGCGCAAAGGATGCGATAAGCGCGGGCAGTTCGGAAAAGTCGAATTTGATGAAGCCCGGTATCAGCGCAGGTATCGGGAAATTGAGCATTTCGAGCACCGCCGCCATAGCTCCCATAAGAGCCGTCACCGTCATCCATCTGATGTTTGATACTTCTTTTTTCATAGCAGATCCCTCCATATGATCTATCTTATAGATTTATAATGAGCAACCTGCTTCATACGCAAAAGCCCCTGCATACACAGGGGCTCACAGCGGCAAAAAGCCGCATTGTTTCTTCCATCCGGACTATACCGTCGGTATCGGAATCGCACCGATTCATGCACATAAGTGCTCGCAGACTATACTGCCGGTGAGGACTTTCACCTCGCCCCGAAACAAATTGCTTATTATCCAATTAGTCTTCGTCGTCAAGAGACGCGCTTATCTCAATGGGAGTGCCGCACGCAGGGCAGACTATCTTGCCTTCCTCAAGCACGCTCTCCTCAAATTCGATCTGCTCTGAGCAATTCGGACATGTCATGCTGTAGTATTCCTCCTCAGCATCATCATCCCCGTATTCCTCGTCGTCGTCATCTCCGGCGATAAACTCGATCTCCTCATCTATGTCATCGAGATGGTCGGATATCTCATCGAGATCCCTGCCCATATCGTCCACCTGATGAGCCATATCATTGAGGATCTCGGCAACGAGCGTGGTTATCTCGTCATCTATGCCTCTCCCCTTGATAAGACCGAGAAGATATGCGGACTTTTCCGAAAGTGATTCAAAGCTCATGATAAGCTCCTCCTTTCAGTCAATAAGTCTTATGCTCTTTCCATGTACTCTCCGGTACGGGTATCTATGCGGATCATGTCGCCCTCATTGATGAAGAGGGGAACCTTGATCTCTGCACCTGTCTCAAGTGTAGCAGGCTTGGTAGCGTTGGTAGCGGTATCGCCCTTGAAGCCGGGGTCGGTCTGTGTTACCTGGAGCTCAACGAAGTTGGGGGGCTCTACAGCAAATACCTTGCCCTTGTAGGAACATACCTTGCATATCATCTGCTCCTTGACGAACTTGAAGTTGTCGGAGAGCTCAGCTGCGCTGATGGGCACCTGCTCGTAGGACTCGGGATCCATGAAGTAGTACAGCTCACCATCTGTGTAGGAGTACTCCATGTCCTTTCTCTCAACGAAAGCGGTGGGGAACTTAGCGGAAGGGTTGTAGCTCTTTTCAACTACGGAGCCAGTTATAACATTCTTTACCTTGGTTCTTACGAACGCTGCACCCTTACCGGGCTTAACGTGCTGGAACTCTACTATCTGAAGAACGTTGCCGTCCTCCTCAAAGGTCATGCCATTTCTGAAATCGCCGGCTGTGATCATATATTAACCTCCAAAATGAATATTCATAAGTCTATGATACCATAAAATCCCTGCAATTGCAAGAGTTTTTATAAAATTTACGCTGATTTCTTGTCTGTAGGCTTTACAAGCACCATGCAGAGCACGAGTGCCACGATGTAAAGTGCTATCGTGAAGAACAGTACGTTCTGATAGCCAACGGGGTTCATCTTAACGCCGTCATGGTCTATCCATTCGCCGGAGTGGTTTACGATGTATGTAGCCACCTGGTTGCCTGTAAGTCCTGCAAATGCCCATGCAGAAAGGGTTATGCCGTGTATTGCGGATATGCTGCCCATGCCGTAGTGGTCGGAAAGGAGCGCAGGCACATTGGGGAAGCCGCCGCCGTAGCCCGCATTTACTACCATGATAAGGCATATAACGAGTGCCACGAGAAGACCATTGCCCTCACCGTTCTTGATGCCCTGAGTGAGCATAACAAGACCTGTGAACACGATAGAGAGGATGAATATCATCTTGTATACGGTGTTTCTGTCCTTCATGGTATCGGCCCATGCAGAGAAGCCGAGTCTGCCGCCCGCATTGAATATAGCGGATATAGTGGATATGATGCCTGCAAATGCAGCAAGACCGACGCACTTTACTATCATCTTCTCCTGGGAGATAAGAGCAAGACCGCAGGTGATGTTGATGTAGAACATTACCCATATACCGATGTAGTTGGTGATGGGCTTGGTCTTGAGCACGTCCATGATCTTGGGCTTTTCAGCATCGTTCTGGGGCTCATGCCAGTCAGCAGGCTTTGCAAGGAGCAGATGACCAACGAACATCATTACAAAGTATACGCATGCGAGTATCCAGAACATCTTGTAGATACCGCCTGTCTCCTTCATGCTGTTGAGCATGGACTGCATGATAGGCGAAGCTATTGCCTTTGCAGCGCCGAATCCCGCAACAGCAAGACCCGTTGCAAGTCCCTTGCGGTCGGAGAACCACAGCATCAGCGTCTTGACGGGAGAAAGATATCCCGTGCCCAGACCTATGCCCATGATAAATCCGTAGCATATGTATATGCCTATGAGCGCCAGTGCATTGCCGGGGTGATTACCGCCCCACCATATGAAGAAGCCCGTGCCCGCCATACCTACCGAGAAGCAGATAGTAGCGATGAGCGATGACTTGTGTATATCCTTCTCAACTATATTGCCGAGGAATGCCGCCGACATGCCGAGGAAGAATATCGCGAACGAGAATGCCCATTCGGTCGCGCCCTTGGAAAATCCTATGTGATCGGCTATTTCCTGTGAAAATATCGACCAGCAGTATACCGTACCGATACTGCAGTGAAGCAGCAGCGCAGGTATAGCAGCACGCACCCATTTATTGGTGCGCCATCCGCCGCTTGATCCCATAAATATACTCCCTTCCTGTTCGGAAAAATAAGCCCCGTGCCTGCCGCCTGATACGACGGACAGCGGCACGGGGCTTGCGTTTACTATAGATTACTTGAGCTCGATGGTAGCGCCAGCTGCCTCAAGCTTAGCCTTGAGATCCTCAGCCTCAGCCTTGGATACGCCCTCCTTGAGAGCCTTGGGAGCAGCCTCAACAGCTTCCTTAGCTTCCTTGAGAGAAAGACCGCAAGCGTCCTTAACTGCCTTGATAACGTTCATCTTAGCGTCGCCGAAGGAAGTGAGAACTACGTCGAACTCAGTCTTCTCAGCCTCAGCTGCGCCAGCGCCTGCTGCGGGGCCTGCTACTGCTACTGCTGCAGTAACACCGTACTTCTCCTGGATAGCGTCGATGAGCTCTGCGAGCTCGAGAATGGAATAAGTGTCAAGCTCTTCGAGGAACTTGGTAACCTTTTCAGATGCCATAATAATTATCTCCTTTTCAATATAAGTCATGCTGTCCTTTCCGGACACCATATAATCGCCCTCATGGGCATCATGCGGCAGACCTTATGCTGCCTCGCCTTCCTTCTTCTCCTTGAGAGAGAGAAGAGTTGCTGCAAGCTTCTGGATGGGACCCTGGAGAGTACCAACGAGCTGTGCGAGAAGGACTTCCTTGGAAGGGATCTTGGACAGAGCGGTAACGCCTGCCTTGTCATAGATCTCAGTGCCGATAAAGCCTGCCTTGAGCTCAAACTTATCGTCGTGGGACTCAGCGAACTTACCGAGTATTCTTGCAGGAGCAGTCTCATCGCTCTCGCTCAGTGCGATAGCAGTAGTGCCCTCGAGTACGTCGGAAAGACCATCAAGACCCAGCTCAGCGAAAGCTCTGCGGAGCATCGTGTTCTTCTCTACGAAGTAGTTCACGCCTGCTTCTCTGAGCTCCTTTCTCAGCTTGGTATCCTCTTCAACAGTGATACCCTTGTAATCAACGAGCACACCGGAAGCGGCACCCTTGAGAAGCTCGGTAAGCTGTGCTACCTTGGCCTGCTTGGATTCAAGTGCCTTTGCGCTTGGCATATCATTCACCTCCGAAATATAGGCTAAGCTACCCTATTCAAAAGAAAAACCCTGCCTTATGATATCTAAGACAAGGATACTGTCATATACAGCGATCTTCCTCGGCAGGTATTACATCAGCTGTGCTGAATTCCTGCTGTCTTTAGAATACCGATAGCAATCCGCCTTGACGCGGATACAAGAAGTATTTTACCATATCCCGTGCCGTATGTCAAGCATCTTCTCAAATTTCGCCCCACAAATTTTCACTAATATACTTCCGAATATTTGTGCAATATTTTTTTGAAAAAACGAATAAAAATACATTTCTGCGTTGTATAATATACAGAGTAGATAATACAGCGAAAGGGGATCTAAATGTCTTCAAAGGATAAACGCTCCTTTGACGATGAATACATCCGATATGTGCTTGACACCTACTCTGACTCAGTTATACGACTGTGCTACACCTATGTCAGGAACACCCACGACGCAGAGGACATCGCAGAGGACACCTTCTGCGAGCTGATACGCACCTGCCCCGAATTTGAGAGCACCGACCATGAACGGGCATGGCTGCTGCGAGTGGCTGTGAATAAATGCAAGAACCATCTGAAATCCGCACGAGTCAGGCTCAGCGAACCGCTTACGGATGATATGTCAGGGGACACTGTACCGCCGCCCGGTGAGGGAGGCGACGTGATGGAGGCAGTGCTCGAGCTGCCCGAGAAATACCGCGTAGTGATACACCTTTATTACTACCAGGGGCTGTCCATCCGCGAGATAGCGCGGATACGGCGCACCACATCCGCCACGATAGGCACGCAGCTTGCGCGCGGGCGGTCATTACTTAAAAAGAAACTGGAGGTGAGATGATGGCACATATAGACGATTACAAGAAGGCTATGGAGAGCATAAAGGCATCCGATGACTTTATCGCCCGTACAGAGCAGCATATGAAGGAAATACGCGACAGCCGCAGCAGTGCCGTCTCACGTCCTTCCATAAAGATGAGCATAGGCAAGATACTCCCCTATGCCGCCGCAGCAGCCGCATGTGCTGTCATCGCAGTTACCATAGGAAATATATCCGTCAGCGGGATACGCTCCAACAGCACCGCAGAGTCCAAGGACAGCTATGAGAAGGTAGACAGCTTTGACGCAGCCGAGACCTTTGCCGCAGAAGCAGCAGAAGATAACAGCGCCGATATGGAAGAATACGCAGAGGAGACCTATGTCACCACCACTTTGACCACTGTCTCCCTTACCCTTGCAGAAGAGCCCGAGGTCGAAGAAGAAGATGAGGATATAGTCCTCCCCGAGACAGAGGCGGCAGTCCCCTCCGAGACCATTGTCACCACTGCCCAAACAGAGGCTCCGCAGACCGCAGCCGTAAAGAACAGCACGTCCAAGACAAAGAATAAAGACTCTGCCAAGGCCAATGCCACCACACAAAGCGAGCCGAGCATATCCGAATACCGCGAGATACTCGACGCCTCCGGCGAGGCAGAACCCGAAGTCGAAGAAGAGACCGAGGCCGCTCCCGAGAATTCTCTCGATATGGATCATGCTCACTACAGCGGCACTTTCTCGATGAAGCCGACAGAAGAATCAGTCGAAGCTCTCGCAGGCGGGGCATTTCTCCCCGAACATACCACAAATGATGCGCCCGACGCATCCATATCCCCCTCCGAGGTATACGGCATATTTGCAGGGCATGACCTCTCGCTCACCGATGCCGAAGGCAGGACGGACACCTATTCGGGCGATTATGCAGACAGCCTGCTTCACACCCTCACGAGCTCCGGCGAGCTTGTGGGCTCGAGCCGCACAGCCCCCACTGACACGCTCTACACCGCACAGACCGAGTACGATGGCAAGACCGTACATATATATGTAGGCGCAGACACAGTCACCTATGAGACCGAGGACAGCACAGGCACGGTATATGTGACCTATCGTCTGATCAACCTCCCCGACTCTGTCTACACCGTGAACTTCCACCCGGATGAAGAGTTCACTGTCACATCCGTACCGATGCCGCCCGAGATCACCTCGGAAACATCCGCATAAACTCGCAGGGAGCTTTACGCTCCCTGTTTTACACTATGCCGCTATTCGCATAAGGACAGTGATAATAATGGATAATAATGAGATCATTTTATATGAAACTGCCGACCACGCAGTAAAGCTGAATGTAAACACCGACGGCGATACCGTATGGCTGACGCTCGATCAGCTCACAGAACTTTTCGACCGTGATAAATCTACAATATCGAGGCATATCAGGAATATTTTCAATGAAGGTGAACTTGAGAGAGCAGCAGTTGTTGCAAATTTTGCAACAACTGCCGCTGACGGAAAAACATATCAGATGGAATACTATAACCTGGATGTAATAATCTCTGTCGGCTACCGTGTAGGATCACAGCGCGGCGTTGAATTCCGCAGATGGGCAAACAAAGTGCTCAAGGACTATATAATAAAAGGATATGCCGTGAATGATAAGCGTATCGAACAGATAGGCGAGGTCATCCGCATCATGAAGCGTGCAGAGGAACAGCTCGATGCCCGGCAGGTGCTATCCGTCATAGAGAAGTTCAGCTCCGCCCTCGATCTGCTCGATGCCTACGACCATCAGACTCTCGCAAAGCCTAAGGGCAGCAAGGCTGTATATGTGCTTGGCTATGACGAGTGCAGAAAGGTCATAAACGAGATGAAGTTCGCATCGGACAGCGCTCTATTCGGCAATGAAAAGGACGACTCATTCAAGGGCAGCATCGCAGGCATATATCAGGAATTCGGCGGCGTTGAGATGTATCCTTCACTGGAAGAGAAAGCGGCTAATCTGCTGTACTTCGTAACAAAGAACCATTCATTTTCTGACGGCAACAAGCGTATCGCCGCGGCAATGTTCCTTTACTTCCTCGACAAGAACGATGCTCTTTTCCTTGACAGCGCCCGTACACGAAAAGCTATTGCCGATAAGACACTGGCGGCGCTTACCATAATGATCGCCGAATCTCAGCCCTCCGAAAAGGAAATGATGATAAACGTCATAATGAACTGCATGGTGAACTGAGGGCACAGTCACCCTATTTATAACTTCATCCGCAGGGAGCTTTACGCTCCCTGTTTTTTATTTCCAGTGAGATCGAGTCCCTTCTCCACGATCCTTTTTGACACAGGCATCCACATATCCGCCGCAGGCCCCACGAGGAACGCGCATATCAGCGTGCCTATCCCCGCCGTACCGCCAAGAGCAAAGCCAATACCCACGAAGATGCAGTCAACTATCACCCTCACGATGCCGAACCGCTTCCTTGTCTTGTCGCTTATCACCACCGCCACAAGATCGTTAGGACCCGTGCCCGCCTCCGAACGTATCACGATCGTCATGCCGAAGGACAGTATCAGGCATCCCAGCACAAGCACCGCCGTCTTG
>JAFPPJ010000195.1 GCA_017410745.1 Oscillospiraceae bacterium | reverse complement strand
TCTACTGCAGAGGTAGGGATCACTATGGCGGCTCCGGGAGTGTTTACAGACGGCTTCTCATTTGGGCAGAAAAACAAATTGAATCCGTTTGTATCGGATGATCCCAAATACACAATATATGCAGGTAATCAGGAGATCAATATTTCTGGTTCAAATCAGTTTGCTGCAGAACTTGCTCTCATGCCTGCATCCGATCCCGTGGAATCCGGCATCAAGAAGGTCAAGTTCGTGTGGAAGCAGGACGGCACATGTGACTTCTATACATCCGAAGACGGACAGACCTATGGTGAGCCTGCACCGGCAAATGTAGAGGGCAGCACGGCTACAATGACTGCCGGGGGCAAGACATATACATCCGTCAAGCCCGGTTCTTCCACCGGGTCGATCGAGAATGCGGATGTCAAGGTCACATATGACAATGATAACGGCAGCTACACAATGACCCTCACCATAGTTTGCGACGTTCCCAAGAACGGAGATCAGTGTCTGGTAGGAGTCGGCTTTGATGTTACAGACCTTTCCGGGGCGCAGTTGCCTGTTTTTGAAAAGACGGGCTTTGCTTCATGGAGCGCAAAGTACAGCGTTAAGTTCAATGTCAGCGGCCAGGGCGTGGTAGTAAAGCCATATGCCCTTGTCAAGGATGTAGACAAGCTCAAGGATGATACTGTATCGCCCACACCAACACCCACAGACACATGGGGCACATTCTACCCTGCATCATAAAGGAGATTAGCATATGAAACGTATGGAGTATATAGAGCCCGAGATAGAGATAATCGAGTTCGACACGGAAGATGTAATAACAGACAGCGCGGAAGTTGCAGATCATGTTGAGTTCCAGGAGCACTACGACAACGTAATCAATATTTCGAACAATCCGTGATTGATCCGCCAAACAAAAAGCACTGTCCTTTCGGGCAGTGCTTTTTTGATATTACTTTGCGGTGATGTATGTCACATAGGTCTTGTCTTCGGCGGAGTTCTTGTCGAAGGGGACGTAGTGGCCGTTCACATAGGGCTGTATGTAGAAGCCGTAGCGCTTGCCGGCCTTGCCCGCCCATGAGAATGCCTTGCCGGTGGTCTCCCTTGTGGTGAGGGTGCTGCCGTCTATGCATACCACACGGTACTTTGATGCACCGGATACAGCCTTCCACGAGAGGTATATGTTCCCGCTGCCCTTTGCAGTCGCGGTGACCGCTGTGTTGTAGTTCTTAGGCACGGCTGTTACAGCGTTCTTCTGCGTGGTGAGCTTGCCGTTTGCCAGCGCCTTGACGTAGAAGGTGTATGTCCTGCCGTTTGTGAGACCCGTTACAGTGCCGGATGTGCCGGAGGTGCGAACGGACTTCTCTGCGCCCGATGCATCCTTGTAGTAGATATAGTAAGCAGTTGCGCCTGTCACCTTGCTCCATGAGAGGCTCACCTTTTTATTGCCGCAGGATATGCCCGTCACAGTGGGACTGCTTACCGGTATGCCGTAGGTGATGTATGCCTTGTCGGCGGCGGATGTGCGGATGAATACGGGGAATGTGCCGTTTACATACGGCAGTACATAGAAGCCGTACTTCTTGCCGTCGGTAAGACCCATCCACTTGAATTCAAGCTTGGCGGTGTCGCGTGTGCCCCTGACCGTGCCGTCCGGATCAACGCATACCACGCGGTATTTCGATGCGCCGCTGAATGCCTTCCACTTCACTGTGAATGTGCCCTTTCCGGTGCCCTCGAGCGTAACGGGTATGCCGAAATTCCTGGGAGTGCAGGTGGCATATGTGAACTCGGGGGAGTGAGCTCCTCCTGCCACGGCCTTGACGAAGAACTTGTACTGTCTGCCGTTGGTGAGACCGTCGATGTTTGCACCGCAGTTTCTGACCTCGCGGATGAATTTGTTCTGTCCGTTCTCCACCGTGTATATGCGGTAGGAGTCAGCGCCCTTTGACGGGCTCCATGTGATGTTCACCTTGCCGTTGCCGGGTATCAGCTTGGGAACGGGTGAGTGTACCACGCCTGCGACCGCTTTTACAGAGCCCGATATGGGGCTGAAGAGTTCATTGTATGCGCCCAGGACGACTATCTCGACCTTTGACCCTGTCGCAAGTCCGCGCAAGATGTAATAGTTGTCCTTGACGGTCTCGATCTCGGCATCGCCGCCGTCTATGGTGTATCCCACGATGTATTCGGACGCATAGGGCGACGGATCCCATGTTATCTTTATATTGCCGTCACCGATGCCCTCGGTATCATTCTTTGATCCGCCCGTTATGGCCTTTATATTGGTGGGCGCAAGAGGCGAGAACGTATTGCAGGCAGGGAGCGGGATGACAGAGTCCGTGAATACCGCAGCATGACTGCCGCCGATATCCTTATCGGTGGAGGGATCATGCATATTGTCGTTGTCATTTTCGCGTATATACTTTGTGCTCACGGTGTGGAAATCAATGTCGTAATCACCGTCGTCGCTGTCATACCATGTCACGTCGTGCTCGTACCATTTGCCGCCTATCTTTACGCGGTTCCATGCATGATCGAAGGAATATACCGTGATGCAGTCTATCCCCGCAAGGGAACACATATATGAGAATGCGGCGGCATAGCCCTTGCATATGGTGTGATCCATGCAGAATACGGATATTATGCCCTGGTCATATGTGCGGGAAAGTGCAAATTCACGGTCGGGGTTTGACTGGTAGTATACCTTCTGGCATATGAGATCGGAAAGGGTGTATACCTTCCTGAAATCATTTCCCTGCATTTTGCTGAGCCATGTGGATGCGAGGGAGTCTATCTGGTTCTTGTATCTGGTCCTGTCCGACTTCTTCTGGCATATGTCAAGGGCGAATATATTTACATCCTTTACATATTGGTCGCTCCCGTTCACCCTGGAATAGGAGAAGTTCAGGGAGTCGATGTAGAAAAACTGAGGATTGGCTATCTCCACCGCACTGAACAATGCATGGAAATCGTCAATGGAGTACTGATGTGCGAGCTCTATGTGGCAGAACGCATTGGTGCTGAAGTTCGTGTCGGACGTGAGCATATTTTCTATGCCGCTCACCATGCGGTTGTAGTCCTGACGGGCTTCGGTCGTCATTTTGCTGTAGTAGTAGTCGGTGCTGCCGTCCTTGCTCTCATAGGTGTCGGAGTATACTTCTATTACGGTGCCGGGCTGATCCTCGCCCGTTATGTCATAGGTCAGCACACGGTCTATGAGCGCCTGATCCTCTTCGGAGATCGCGATGCCTACCGGGTGTATGCCGTCCCCGTGCGGGAAGCTGTCATACATCTCGTTGACCCGCTCTATTGCCTCTTCTATGGAGATATCGCTGTCGTCAGTGTCCGCATCTGCTTCGGATGTATCGGTGCCCGATATGTCCTCATCTGTTGCCGTTCCGGTGTCGGTATCGGACGTGGATGTATCATCGGTATCGGACGTGTCCTCATTGTCGTCAGCTGCGTCAGTATCGCTTTTATCTGTGTCGGCTTCGGATATGTCCGCATCGCTTTCGATGTTCGTATCGGTTTCGGATCTGTCCGTGCCGTCGCCGGTGCTGTCATCACCGACCTCACCATCGGCAGTGTCTGTTTCGCCGTCAGCCGTGCCTGTATCGCTGTCGGTCGTACCGACATCGCTTTCATCGGTGTTCGCATCACTTTCGGCTTCATCCGTATCATTGCCGTCGGTGTCACTATCGCCGACCGTGCCTGCCTCGCCGACGGTCGTGCCGATATCGCCTGCCTCGCCGTCGGTCGTACCGACCGAGCCTGTATCGCTTGTATTGCTGTCGGCCGTGCCGACCGAGCCTGTATCGCTTGTATTGCTGTCGGCCGTGCCGACCGTGCCGACCTCGGCAAATGCCGCAGGTGCAGCTGAAACGCACATCATAAGTGCGGTAATGACAGCTAAGATCCTTTTTGTCATGTATTTCCTCCTTGCGCCGCAATGCCGGGGAGCGTGTACAGGCCGGTCAGGTCGCTCACAGTGAAGTCCTGTCCGAACGAGCGCGGCTCGCCGCTGCGGTTTATAAGTACGGACACAGCGCCTGCATCATGTGCGCACTCGATGTCCTTCTTTTCATCTCCCACGAACATCATTTCCGATGTGCGTATGCCCATCTCATCGGCAAGCATCACAAGACCCTTTCCGCACGGCTTGCGGTATCCCGTGTCATTCGAGGTGTAAGGGTATCTGATGTATCCGAGCAGCGGAGCAATGTCCGCCAGGGCAAATTCATTGTCCATC
Source organism: Oscillospiraceae bacterium (assembly GCA_017410745.1). Classification (GTDB taxonomy): domain Bacteria; phylum Bacillota; class Clostridia; order Oscillospirales; family Ruminococcaceae; genus Huintestinicola. The sequence goes on along the minus strand of JAFPPJ010000195.1, from coordinate 3,032 downwards.
CCGTAGGCCACATCCGACAGCGTGCCTGTGATAAAGCGGCGGCTCATATCGGACAGCACCCTTTCTGCTTCGGGATATAAGCGTACATCATTGCGGAAATACGCGTAGAATTCCCTGCGTATCAGCAGAGGGTCTGCAGTGATGCTTGTTCCCGAAAGCAGCTCCGAGAAGATCTGCTCCGATGAGACTTCCACGGTACGCGGATGTATCCGTGTGTTGTACTTTGCAAGCACACCGCCTATGTGTGCGTACTCATCTTCGGTTATGGCGATGCCGTATCTCTCCGCGATGCGCTCAAACGCAGGACGGTAAAGAGCCGACCAGTTGAGCGGTATCGGATAATCGGCAAGAGTGCCGCCTATGTCGAATATGACCGCCCGCATCATTTGCCCGCCGCTTCGCGTATGAATGTGCGCACCTCATCGGCGGAGGGCATCCCCGGGATAGCTCCCTTGCGTGAGGATGTGAGCGCACCGCAGGCATTGCCGAGCATAGCCATTGCCTCTATGTCTGCGGGCTCGAGCTCCTCTATGTCCTTGCCGAGGGCGCACAGCTTGTACAGGAAGCCGCCGAAGAAGCTGTCGCCTGCGCCGAGGGTGTCCACTATCTTTGCGCTGTATGCGGGATATGTCTCTATGCCCTTGTGTGTGGCAACGATGCAGCCCTTTGCGCCCTGTGTGACGACTATCACCTTCACGCCCTGTTCGAGCAGCTTCGCGATGGACATTACCAGAGTGGCGGAATCCGTGAGCAGCTGCAGCTCGTCCTCGCTGACCTTGATTATATCGGCGAATTTCGCTGCCTGACGCATGGTGAGCAGAGCCGACGGCTTGTCCTTCCATAAGGTAGGCCGCCAGTTGGGGTCAAAGGCGGTGAGCCTCCCCTTGCACTTGGCGTATTCTGCGGCGCTGAGCACGGCTGTCTTTGACGGCTCCGATGTGAGGCAGAGCGAGCCGTAGTACAGCACCTTGCAGGAGTCTATCATCTCGCGGTTGACCTCACCGTAGCGTATGTTCAGGTCTGCGCTGGTCTCGGGCGAGCGGTAGAAAACGAAGTCGCGCTCGCCTTCGGGGGTATTGCGCACGAATGCGAGAGTGGTGGAATAGTTGGGGTCGAGTATGAGACCCGATGTATCAACGCCGTTGGCACGCAGCTCCTTCTGCAGGGCAAAGCCGAACATATCCCTGCCGATCTTGCCGATAAAGCCCGTGCTGCCGCCGAGCTTTGATGCCATGCATACCAGATTTGCGGGAGCTCCGCCGGCGCCCGGCTTGTATGCGTCTGCACCGTCGGCATCTATGTGTGTGAAGTCTACGAGCAGTTCGCCTATTGCTACGATATCAGGCATATACGTCCCCTCCGTTGGTAAGAATGTCTGTTTATTACAGTTTGGATACAAGTGATAATGGCTGCCGCCGATATATCAAGCCCTGAAGGGATGTCCCTCAGGGCTTGCTGTTACTGTGCAAATACCTTTCTTACGAAGTGTATGCCCTTGCGTGCGATATACACCCAATGGTCTATGACCTCCCATGCACCGCAGAACTTGTCGGTAAGAGTGATGCATACCGTCTCGGGGTACTTGGGGAGCGCTGTTGTAAGCGGGAACATGTGCTTGAGGATTATGTCCTCCTCGAGCGGTGAGAGCTTGAAGTATTTCCTCGCATTGTTGAGTGCTGTGCGGGGATGTGTCCAGCCGTGGAGCTGCTGACCGGGCTCCTTCACATAGTCATGCCAGTCATAGAGGAAAAGGTCGTGCAGCAAGCCTGCCCTTGCAGCAGCGCGTGCGTTAAGTCCGAGAGCCTTACATAGCTTGAAGTTGTAGAATGACACGTTCACGCAGTGCTGGAAGCATGAAGTGTGTCCGTGGTGGTGGAACTGCTTCATCGACTGCACCACGTCAGATTCGAGCACATCCTTGACGTAGTCGTAGTATTCGCAGTCCGAGGGTACGGAAAGATCAATATCAGATCCGATGGCTTTGAGCATATTTTCTCCATTTCTTCTGTGTCCCGTTAGGGATCGTTCGTATACGTTCATGTCTGTCTTATGATGAGTTGGTCATCACTATTGATTATAGCAGATTGTACCGTACTAATCAATAGCAATTTTGCACAGCAAATAAGCGAGCTTGCCGTATAAATCAAACATATTCAGAAATTGAGCCCTATATTGTTGGTGGTATGGAACATCAGCTCATATCTCAGTTCATCGGTGCAGCCGTCTGCGGCGAACCACCGTGATATCTGCTCGGCAAGTGACATCATATTGGAGCCCCTGCCCTCGAGCTTGAAGTTCTCAAAGCCCATCGGCACATACTTTTCGTGGATGAGCTCCTGCGTTATCCACAGGGGATATTCCTTATGGAAGAGGTCTATCTGACGGTAGGGGCACTCCCATTCCTCAAGCTTCTGCTTCTCTCTCTCGGCAGGGGGGAGGCGGTTGATGCGCTCGAGATACTCACGGTAGTGCAGCTGCTGCTCGCCTATGAAGCGGTAATGCTCCGCACGGCGCTTGCAGCCCGGCTGACAGACGGCATTGCACAGGAGCTCGCAGCGCTTCCTTTCCTCGGGGGTCAGCTTTTCGAGTGCGTCGAAGTTATTGTTGAAGTTGAAGTCGAGTACGACGAGGGAATAGGGACGGGCAAGCTCTTCCTTGACTTCGTTTATGTCGGTTATGCATTTGCAGGTGGAGGAGGTCAGCTTCATCCCCGGGTGGGTCTTTCTGATGTGTTCCTCAAGTATGGGGGAATAGACGATGCATTCATTGAGCCCGTTGTCTGCGAAGTCGAGCATATCGTTGCAGTCGTAGTCGTCAAGATCCTTTTCGGTTATGGCGGGGTTCGTGAAGGTGAAGCGGTATGGTATTCCCATATCGTTGTATGCCTTTATCAGCGCCTTCGATCTGGACGGATTATACTGCGCGAGCACCATCCTGCCGCCGTTCCATATCAGGTTGGGCGAGCCGAAAAAGGACGCTATGCGTATATCATCGCGGATAAGGCTGCGGTTGATGTTGAACATCTCCGCAAG
>JAFPPJ010000194.1 GCA_017410745.1 Oscillospiraceae bacterium | reverse complement strand
GCCGTCTTGACATGAGGCCGGGATAGTGGTATAATAGTATGGTATGTTTATTTTCAGCAAAGAAAGGGAATATAAATGGCAAGGAAAAGACCCGCAGCTCCGAAGAAGACCGAGAAGAAGCAGAATGCCTATATAGCAGGCTCGGGCGAGGTGGTCGAGGAAAAGATCACCGATACGCTCGTCACCAACTATATGCCCTATGCGGTAAGTGTCATAAAATCCCGAGCATTGCCCGAGATAGACGGCTTCAAGCCGTCGCACAGGAAGCTCCTCTATACCATGTACAAGATGGGGCTCCTAAACGGCACCAAGACAAAGTCCGCAAATATCGTGGGACAGACGATGAAGCTCAATCCCCACGGCGATCAGGCGATATATGAGACTATGGTCAGGCTTGCAAGGGGAAATGAAGCCCTCCTGCACCCGTATATAGAGAGCAAGGGCAACTTCGGCAAGGCCTATTCCCGTGATATGGCGTATGCCGCTCCCCGATACACAGAGGCAAAGCTTGACCCGATATGCGCCGAGCTTTTCCGTGATATAGACAAGGAAACAGTGGATTTTGTGCCCAACTACGACAACGAGACCACAGAGCCCACACTGTTCCCCACCACATTCCCAAATATACTCGTGAACAATAATATGGGCATCGCCGTGTCTATGGCGAGCAACGTATGCTCCTTCAATCTGAAGGAGGTCTGCGAGGCTGCCATAGGCCTGATAAAGGATCCCGACTTCAATATATCCTCTGTCATACAGGGGCCGGATTTCCCCGGCGGCGGATATATCATCCGCGACGACGTGGAGATGGAGAAGATACTGCGCACGGGCAGGGGACAGATCAAGGTGCGCTCGAAGTACAACTATGACAGGGATGCGCACTGCATAGAGATCACGGAGATACCGCCCACCACCACCATCGAGCAGATAAAGGACAAGATAGTGGAGCTTGCCAAGGGCGGCAAGCTCAGCGATGTCAACTACATCAGGGATGAATCCGACCTGCACGGCCTGAAGATAGCCATAGACATAAAGAGAGCGGCCGATCCCGATGTGCTGATGCAGAAGCTGTTCCGCATGACACCGCTCGAGGATACATATTCCTGCAATTTCAACATACTCATAGACGGCTATCCCAAGGTAATGGGCGTGTATGAGATACTCAACGAATGGACGGCGTTCAGACGCACCTGTGTGGAGAGACGCATTGGCTTCGAGCTCAGAAAGAAGAAGGAAAGGCTCCACCTGCTCAAGGGTCTCAAAAAGATACTGCTCGACATAGACAAGGCGGTTAAGATAGTCCGTGAGACCGAAGAGGAATCGGAAGTAGTGCCCAACCTTATGATAGGCTTCGGCATAGATGAGGTGCAGGCAGAGTATGTCGCTGAGATAAAGCTGAGACATCTCAACAGGGAGTTCATACTCAAGCGCATATCCGATATAGAGCAGCTTGAAAAGGATATCGCGGAGATGACGGATACCCTGAGTGACAGCAAGAAGATATACGCTGTCATAATATCCGAGCTCAAAGAAGTCATAGAGAAGTACGCACAGCCGAGAAGAAGCATGTTCTACTTCCCGACGGAGGATGACGACATAGACTTCACCGAGGATGATACGCCCGATTATCCCGTGACGCTGTTCTTCACCAAGGAAGGCTATTTCAAGAAGATAACGCCGCAGTCGCTGAGAATGTCGGGCGAGCAGAAGCTCAAGGACGGCGACAGCATAGAAATGACAGTGGAGACCACCAATAAGGCGGAACTGCTGTTCTTTACCGACCGTGCGATGGTATACAAGGCATCGGCATCGGATTTCCCCGATACCAAGGCATCTGCGATAGGCGATTATGTGCCTGCGAGCCTGAAATTCGACCCCGATGAGAATGTCACTGCCATGATACCTGCGGGCAGCTACGAAAGCTATCTCTTCGTGGTGTTTGAGAACGGCAAGGCGGCCAAGATACCGCTGTCGTCCTATCAGACCAAGACCAACCGCAAGCGCCTTGCCAACGCATATTCCGACAAATCGCCGCTTGCTGCGATGTTCAGGATAGACGAGGATGTGAATGTGGCGCTCATGTCCGACAACGGCAGGATGATAATATTCAATACCGCACTGATACTGCCCAAATCCACAAGGAATACCATAGGCGTGCAGGCGATGAACCTCAAGGCGGGAGCAAAGGTACAGAAGGTATGGCTGCTCGGCGAAGAGGAGATGCAGCGCTACGCAAGGTACAACGTGAAGAACATACCTGTTCTGGGGCTTATCGCAAAGGACGTGGATGATCCCGACCAGACGGGACTTCTGTGATAAATGCATGGCGGCATAAAGGGGGAGACTTATGAAGATCCGTATACCTATGACAGGTCTTGATATAGACCCGAAGATGTTCATGAAGCATCTCAACACGGTGAACAGACACAGGGCGCTCGTATGTCTGCACTGCTTCAGAGCAGGGATATACTGGCAGGGGCTTACCCATGACCTGTCGAAGTTCACGCCCGAGGAGTTCCTTGTCAGTGCTTCGATGTATCAGGGCAGCAGGAGCCCTAATGAGGGCGAGCGCGAGGACAAGGGATATTCGAGCGCATGGATGCATCACAAGGGGCATAACAAGCATCATTTCGAGTACTGGACGGACTATGACCCGAAGACAAGGCTCATGAGCCCCGTGAAGATGCCGCTGATATACGTCATAGAGATGTTCTGCGACAGAGTGGCGGCAAGCAAGGTATATATGGGCGACAAGTACAACGACGGCTGCCCGCTCGAATACTTCGACAAGGGCAGAGGTACGAGGATGATACATCCCGTAACATCAAAGCTTCTTGAGAAGCTGCTGACCATGCTCCGGGATGAGGGCGAGGAAAAGACGTTCGCATATATACGTCGGCTGTTAAAGTCTGCTGTAAAATAGCCCTTCAGGGATGTTTGTTTTGTGTTAATTTCACACTTGACAAATCAAGTGTCATAGTATACAATAGATATGATTGAGGCGTTCTCTGCAAGGGCAGGGGATAGGATATCGGGATGCGTTCCCGGAGAGATGAGCGCATACCCTTTTTACGGAGGAATCATAATGCAGAAGGCAATAGGCGTACTTACAAGCGGAGGCGACGCTCCCGGAATGAACGCTGCTGTTAGAGCAGTCACGAGAGCAGCCATAAGCAGAGGATACAGGGTAGTAGGCGTAAAGAGAGGCTATAATGGTCTGCTCAACGGCGAGTGTGTAGAGCTCGATCAGCGTGATGTTTCCGACATCATCCAGAGAGGCGGCACGATCCTTTGCACCGCCAGATGCCTTGAATTCAAGGAAGAGAAGTATATCAAGATCGCTGCAGAGAACTGCAGGAACATGGGCGTTGAGGGTCTTGTGGTAATAGGCGGCGACGGCTCATTCAGAGGTGCTGCCGATCTTTCCCGCATAGGCGGCATACGCTGCATAGGCATACCCGGCACCATCGACAATGATATACAGTGCACAGAGTATACCATAGGCTACGACACAGCAATGAATACAGCGCTTGAGATGATAGACAAGCTCAGAGATACATCCCAGTCGCATGACCGCTGCAGCGTCGTAGAGGTAATGGGCAGACACGCAGGCTGGATCGCACTCAATGTTGCTATGGCATCCGGTGCTATCGCGTGCGTTATTCCCGAAGTCCCCTATGATATAAACAAGATCGCCGAGAAGATATCCAAGGCTCACAGCACTGAGAAGGAGCACTTCATCGTAGTTGTAGCTGAGGGTGTTGAAAAGTCTCAGGAGATCACAGACCAGATCAGCAAGCTCACAGGCATCGAGACCAGACTTACTGTCCTCGGTCATGTACAGAGAGGCGGTATGCCCACTGTCAGAGACAGAGTTGCAGCGAGCCGCATGGGCTATCATGCAGTAGAGCTCATAGATCAGGGTCAGAACAACAGGGTTGTGGGTATGGTACACAACAAGATCATCGACGTAGACATCCAGGAGGCGCTCTCCATGAAGAAGCCCTTCGATATGCAGAGATACAAGGTCTGCGACGAGATCACATTCTAAGAGACCATAGCATTACAGAGTAGGCAGTCAGGCGTTAGTGTTCCGGCAACGGGGAGTTGTGCCGGGAACGAATTGAAGGTAGACGCTTTCAGCGGTC
>JAFPPJ010000193.1 GCA_017410745.1 Oscillospiraceae bacterium | reverse complement strand
GTCGCAAATCATACCGACTTGCAGGCAAATTTCAACGATATCGCTGCGGGCATTGTCCTCCGAATGGATATGGACTCATCTGCTTTCCGAGGATAGTACTCCGGGTATGTCTCAAGCACATCGGGTAACAGTCGGCCTTACCTTTTTTATGAAGTATCTTTATGCAAATGAACGTGACCGAGTCGCAAATCATACCGACTTGCAGGCAAACTTCAACGATATCGCTGCGGGCATTGTCCTTTGTGTAACGTATCTTTATGCAAATGAACGTGACCGGGTCGCAAATTATACCGACTTGCAGGCAAACTTCAACGATATCGCTGCGGGCCGTGCCCGCCGACCTGACAAAGGCCGATGCTTTCGCATCGGCCCATGCCAGGAAATATGTTTAAGAAGATGTTCAAGCGTTGATAAGAGTTCTGACCGTGTTGGTCATCTGTGTCATATTAAGCGCTGTCTTGCTCTTCACGATGTAGTTGTAGCCGCCTCTTGACCATGTAGCGGTGTAGTAGCCCTTCATATTGCCCTTGAAAGTAACGGTGTAGCCGTTGATGTTGCATCTGTAGGTACCGGGGTAGTTGTTGGAGATACCGGTAGTTCCTCTTGCCTTGCGCAGGGTTATCTGCCTGCCGCCTACCTGATATATAGCCTCGCTGATGTTCCTGCTGACAGCTCTGCGGCTCGTAAGTCTGAAAGAACCGAGATTTGTGGGTACCGAAAGGGGAACATTGCTGCTGTAGTTGACGGGCTGTACGAGACGAACATTGTAGTATACGGGCTGACCGTACTGGTTGTGCATGGGGGGCTGTACGCTGTAAGCGCTTGCTGTGGATGCGAGTACGGATGCAGTCATAACTGCTGCCATTGCTGATGTGATGACCTTCATATTCTTCTTCATAATAACTTCCTCCTTGAGCATCTGCTCGTCATTTTTTCTCTTTGTACATTTAACCGATGAAAGAAGAAAAAAGTACCAAAGAAAATTATTTTTTTCAAAAGAATTTTTTTATCCCTGTATGGGGCCTCCGCAGAAGGGGCACTCTACTCGCTGACCTGTGCGCAGATTGACCTGTCCGCCACAGGCAGGGCACTTCACGGGATGCTCCGCATATGCGTTCATCGCCTGTACCGCTGCTTCATTGCGCACGGTGAGGGTGACTGCAAGGGGCGATCTCTGCAGTACGCAGTTTATCAGGAAGCCGCCCGTGATGAGCTGATCGAGCTCCTGTATTATCTTGGGCACAGACAGACCCGTCTGTGCGGTCAGCTCCTCGGCGGTGACTACGCCGTCGTTGTCCGCCTCAAATATGGAGTTGTAGAACTGCACCCTCTTTTCACGCCTGATATTCTTGATCCCCGTCGCTACCATTGCTACGCCGAGCAGCGTGAGTATGAAGAAGGTCATGAATATGGCGATATCAAAATCTCCGTTGGGATTGCTCTCCGTGATGCGGTTCTCTCTTGACACCTGAGTAAGTGTGCAGCCGCCCCACAGAAGGATGCCGAAGCCGCCAATAACAAAGAGTATTATCCTGACTGTCTTAGCAGTACTGCCTTAGATCTTGATATGTACATCGCAATCATCCCTTTCCGTGCATGTCGCTCATAGGATTGGCGTCAAGCGCCGTCCTTACGTTCTCATTCGTCAGATGTGTGTAGATCTCCGTGGTGGATACGCTCTGATGCCCGAGTATCTCCTTGAGCACCATCGGATCCACATTGCCGTACTGATACATCAGCGTGGCAGCGGTGTGCCTGAGCTTGTGCACCGACAGCCCCCTGCCGTCCATGCCTATCTGCTCTATCGCCCGTGAAACGATCTGCTCCACTCTCCTGCCCGTGATGCGGGTCTTGCGCTTGGACAGGAACAATGCCTTGTCATCGCATACCGGACGCACCGCCATATACTCCGTGATGGCCTCCGCGCATCCCTCGTTCATATGCAGTATGCGCTCCTTGTTGCCCTTGCCGAGCACGCGTATTGTACGGTCGCGGAAATCAATATCATTGAGGTTTATCCCCACAAGCTCCGAGAGCCTCATGCCGCAGTTGAGAAACAGCATAAGTATGCAGAAGTCGCGCCTGTAAAACGGATCCTCCGTGTCCATCTGCGTGACGAGCCGCCTGCTGTCGTCAAGTCCGAGATACTTGGGCTGCGTCTTCTTGAGCTTTGGCTTCTCGAGATTTGCCACCGGGTCGCGGGCTATGGTGTAGCTGAGTATCTTCCCTGCTGCAAGGGCTGAGTAGAAGCCCCTGAGCGACGATACCTTCCTTGCACGGGTGCGGTCATTGTTCCCCTGCTCCTGTGCTGAATAGGACAAGAAGCCGTATACATCGCGCAGCGTGACCTTCGCCACCGTGTCAAAGGGCAGCTCGGATATATCATCGCCGTCCTCGTGCAGCTTCTCCGCCTTGAGATAGCGGAAGAACAGCTTCAGATCGGTGCAGTACGAGTTGATGGTGCGCTCCGAGCGCCCGCGTATGTCACGCAGGTAGAACACATACTCCATCAGATAATCGGGATACTCTCTCTCATCCATAGCATACCTCAAAAAATCCCGTCACCGCTGAGGTGACGGGAAATTATCCTGAGGGGAAAACCCCTGATTATTCTTCTTCGCCGTCCTCAGAAAGTGCTCTGATAGAGAGGCTGATCCTCTTCTTCTCGCTGTCAGCGTCGGTGATCTTGGCAGTTACCTCATCACCTACAGAAACAACTTCCTTGACATCGTTGACCTTTCTGTCAGCGAGCTGGCTGATGTGTACGAGACCGTCGATGCCGGGCATGATGCGAACAAATGCACCGAAGGGAGTTACGGAAACTACCTTGCCTGTGATAACATCGCCGATGCTGTACTCCTTGTCAAACTTGACCCAAGGATTGTCCTCGTCCTTCTTGTAGCCGAGGGAGATGCGATCCTTCTCGGGATCGAGCTCCTTGATGTATACCTCGAGCTCGTCGCCAACGCTTACTACCTCGGAAGGATGACGGATCCTGTCCCAGCTGAGCTCGGAGATATGTACCATACCGTCGATGCCGCCGAGATCAACGAATGCGCCGTAGGAAGTGATGGACTTTACCTCGCCCTTGAATACGTCGCCTACCTTAGCGTTCTCCCAGAATGCGTTCTTAGCAGCATCCCTTTCAGCGGAGAGCACCTGACGGATAGAGCCGACTGCGCGGTTCCTCTGCTCATTTACCTCAATTACCTTGAAGCGCTGAACAGTCTTAACGAGGGGCTCAAGCTTGTCATTTCTGCGTGCAGTAGCCTGAGAATTGGGGATGAACACTCTCACACCGTTGTACATAAGGGTAAGACCGCCCTTAACGATGCCTGTAACTGTGCCTTCGAGTATCTCGCCGGACTCCTTAGCCTTAACGATATCGTCAAAGCCCTTCATAGCGTCGATCTTCTTCTTGGAGAGCTGAACTGTGCCCTCAGCGTCGTTGATCTTCTCAACGATAAGATCGATAACGTCGCCTACGCTTACAACGTCAGCGGGAGTCTGGGACGGATCATCGGTAAGCTCATCGCGGGATACATATCCGGTCTGCTTTGTGCCAAGATCAACTACAGCTTCTGTGTTGTTGACTGCAACGACTGTGCCTTTCACCCTGTTACCGGTATATATTCTCTTGAAGGATGCCTCGAGCTGCTCCTCGAAATTCTCCTCAAAAGTAGTGTTCTCTTCATAAATCTCGTTCATGTGGTTTACGACCTCCTTGATTATATGTGCCGGGGTGGATGCTCCGGCAGTGATGCCCAGACGGACATCTTTATGAAAAATACCCTCGGGTATCATCATTCTGAGTTCTGCAAGATCCTCTGCTGCATAGGTGTGTTCGCAGTGCCTTGCACATATCTCGGCCAGCTTGCGTGTATTTGAGCTGTGATGACCGCCGAGAACTATCATCACATCGGACTGCCGTGCAAGCTCCTCGGATTCCTTCTGCCTGAGAGCGGTGGCTTCGCATATGGTGTCATACACGGTCACTCCCGGAAAGGTCTCCGCCAAATCACGACATTCTTTCCATCTTACTATATTATACGTTGTCTGGGGCATAATTGCAACCTTTTTTTGAAAATTTTCACAAATATTTTTCAATTGCAATTCCAGAGCCTGTATGTCGGGCACAATGACAACGCTGTCACCACCGTGTCCCGCAATGCCCCTGACCTCGGGATGATCCGCATCACCAACGATGATGACCGTCATTCCCTCGCCGCTGCACTTCGCAGCGATGCGCTGTATCCGCTTTACGAACGGGCAGGTGCCGTCCCTGTATGGTATGCCTGCGGCCTCGAGCCTGTCGTATATATCCTTACCGACCCCGTGTGAACGTATCAGCACCGTCTCGCCGGGCTGTGCCTCCTCGGGCGCATCTATTATGCGGATGCCCTTTTCCTCAAGCTCACGGGTCACGCTGCGGTTGTGTATGATCTCACCGAGGGTGCAGCATTTCTCCTTCGCATCGAGTGCCATGTTCACCGCGCGGTCTACTCCGAAGCAGAAGCCTGCGTGCGGTGCGACTGTGACAGTCATTCTCCGCTCCCGTCGGATGTATTCTCGGCGGTCACTGCTGTCTCGGATGCTATCTTGCCGGCAGTATCCACCTCTATCTCCGGTGTGCCCTCGACAAGCTCGGTTATAGCCGCCATTATCCTTGCCTTAGCGGCATTGAGAGCCTTTCTGTCGCCCTCCTCCGCTGCTATCTCATCAGGCTCTATCACCTTGCCTATGCGAAGTGTGAGCTTGGTGCGGAAGCGGAGCTTCTCGCCCTCGAAGACTATGCCCATGGGGAGTACGGGCGCATGCGCCCTTGTGGCGATGAAAGCGGCGCCTGTCTTGCCCCTTGCCACCTTGTTCTCCTTCTGGCGTGTGCCCTCGGGGAATATGACCACGTTATAGCCCTTCTTGAGCCGTTCGATGGTGTCATTTATCACGCCCATATCGCCCGCTCCCCTCCTGATGGGGAACGCGCCGAGCCCGCGTATGAATGCTGCAAAGAGGGGATTCTTGAACAGCTCCTCCTTTGCCATATACTTCACAGGCTTCTTCACGGGCATGGTGAGCAGCACCGGGTCTGCATATGTACGATGGTTCGCTGCGATGAGGAAGCCTTCCTCCTCGGGGACATTCTCCTCGCCCTCTATATGGAAATCATACCAGAGATGGTATACTCCTCTTACTATATATCGTACTACAGCATTCATCTTTTGCCTCCGATGACCTGCTTCACTGCCTCTATCGCTTCATCGAGCGTCATATCCGAGGTGTCCACGAGCACGGCATCCTCCGCCTGTCTGAGCGGTGCTGTCTCACGCTCGCTGTCGTTCTTGTCGCGCTTGATGATATCCGCAAGCACCTGCTCATATGTTACGGGCGTTCCCTTTGCGGCAAGCTCGTCACAGCGGCGCTTTGCCCTGCACTCGGCAGAGGCGGTGAGGAATATCTTCACATCGGCATCGGGCAGCACTATCGTGCCTATGTCCCTGCCGTCCATTATGACGCTGTGCTCCCGTGCTATCCTGCGCTGTGTCTCGAGCAGGAAATCACGCACAGCGGGGTATGCGCTTATCTTGGAAGTGGCGAGGGATATCTCGGGTGTGCGTATCCTGTCGGACACGTCCTCGCCGTTTATATACACATGCTGTATGCCGTCCACATAGTCTATGCTCGGATGTATCCCGTCAAGGGCAGTCTTCACCGCATCCGCATCGGATATATCGGTGCCGTCCGTCACGAGGGTATAGGCTATGCCGCGGTATATCGCACCTGTATCAACATATATCATCCCGGGCACTGCAGAAGCCGCAGCCCTTGCCACGGTGGATTTGCCTGCTCCGGAAGGGCCGTCTATCGCGACTGTCATCAGTTATCCTCCTGTGTGATGTCATCGAACAATACGGGTATCCTCTCCTTGAAGCCCGCAAGTATCATGCAGGCGAGCTCCCTCATCTGAGGATGCGCCCTGCCCGCTGTGCGCAGACGGAAGAAGTGTCTCCATTCGCGGATATCCATAGTCATGACAAGCTCTGTCTTGAGGGCGTTGGGGAGCACTCCCCTTGCCTCCTCGGGCCTGGCTCCCGCATCGAGGAGCGCAAAATAGTTCCTCTCCGCTTCCTCCATAGCCTTCACCCACAGAGCATATCTCTCATCGCCCTCTTCAAAGTAGCAGGGCTTGATGAATGTGAGCTCATTGCCGAACTTATCCTGGGAATAGTTGCAGTAGCGCGTGCTCTCCTGGGAATAGCTGGCGAGCCTGTGTCTTACTATCTCATGGGTGACGCCTCTGTCGCATACCACCCTGACCGTTATCTTCTCATGCTCGAGCACGCTCTCATGCCCGCTCTTCATTATCATGGATATGAACTTCGCAGCGCTCTGATCGGTGATCCTGTCCTCGCTCTTGTAGCACACTCTGCCGCAAAGCTCTATATTCCTTATCATCTGTTCGCCGTCGGGTGAACCGAGTATCTCGTATGACGGTTTGATTATCTTCATCAGTACAACTCCTTGACAAGTATGCAGCCTTCGCTGTCCCGCACGATACCCGGCTGGGCACTCACTGCCGCACACAGTATATCATGCAGCGCATCAGCCTCATCCCTCAGTGCATCTATGGGTATACGCGAATATACCGGGCACAGCTCAGAGACCGCCGCATATATCTTCCCCTCGTGTCTGACAGCCATATACGGCCATATCTGACAGTCAAAGGGCTTGTTTTCATCTAAGGTGCAGCCATGCGCGCCGAGTGCCGGACAGCGGCACATATCTCCGCTCTCATACTGCCCCATATTGAATATATATCCTGCATCGGGTCTGCCGATGAAGTGTATATCATCACGCATGGCGCGTATCGCCTGCGCATTTTCCTCTGTTATCACGGGCGTATCCCACAGGCCGTACCTGTCGAATACGCAGCACTGCCTGCACTCTGCGCAGTCAGTAGGCGTGAGATACCGCAGAACTATGCTCATTTCCTGCAGAACACTCCCACGGCGGTGATATTGTCCGTGCTGCCGTGTTCAAGTGCCAGGTCTGCAAGGGCACGCAGTCTCTTCGACAGGTGCATGGGCCAGGAGAGTATCTCCTCTATCTCGCCCCTTGTCACATAGTCCGACAGGCCGTCGGAGCATATGAGCACCACATCGCCGTAGCCAAGGCCGCCGTCTATCTGTGTTATCACAGGCTCGGGGTCATTGGCAAGGTTGCCTATGACGGGCATGATTATATTGTGCCCGTTATGCTTGGCCTTCTCTATCTCGGTGATGCTCCCCTGTTCGTAGAGCATCTGCACGAGCGACTGGTCGGTGGATATCTGCTTGAGTGTCCCCTCTCTGTAGAGATACAGACGGGAATCGCCCACGTTTATAACATATGCATTGTTCTTCTCATCCACGCACAGTGCGCAGAGAGTAGACTGCATATTGGAATGTCCGCTCTTTATGCCGAGGTCGCGCACATTGCGGTGTATGCCCATGATGCGTGCAGTGATGTCTGCACCCTTGTAGGGCCTGCCCGATGAGAGGAGCTGCAGTGTCAGACGCGAAGCTACTTCGCCTGCATCCTCACCGCCCACGCCGTCTGCTACAGCCGCGATGAACGGCGGTATGACGTCACATTCCTTTGTTGCTTCATTCATTACATGACCGCCTACGAGGTAGGAGTCTTCGTTCGATTCAGCGATGCCTTTATCGGTAATACCGCAGCAGTAATACACTTGTCTATTCACCCCGCAGTCAAATGCATATGATCTCGCATCATACAGCATATTGTAACATTATACCATAAATATGCCCTATTATCAATATGCGATTTGTATAATATTTTTATTTTCTTTTTGGGCAGAATTTTGCAGACTTAGTCTGCACGATCACAGTCCGATATAAGTCAGCGTGACGGTGCACCGATACCGGCACACCGTCATCAGAGAATTATTCGTAGCGCAGTGCTTCGATGGGATCGAGCTGTGCAGCCTTGTTTGCGGGATAGTATCCGAAGAATACGCCTATCGCCATGGAGAAGGATACCGCAAGCACTATGGAGCCGATGCTCGGTGCTGCCACCGTACCCATTACCAGTCCGACGATATTGCCTATGCCCACACCGAGGGCGATGCCGATTATACCGCCGATAAGACATATTATTATGTATTCAACTATGAACTGTGTCCTTATAGCGGAGTTCGGAGCGCCGAGCGCCTTGCGCACGCCTATCTCCCTTGTTCTCTCCGTCACCGATACGAGCATGATGTTCATGACACCGATGCCGCCGACCAGGAGGGATATGCCCGCTATAACGGAGATCACCGCACTTACCGTGCCGAGGATGGAGTCTATCATGCCCATCTGGGATTCCATTGTACGGTAGGTCACCTCAAAGGAATCATTGTCGCGGTAGTAGCTGTTGTTGAGGTAGTTCGTCACTTCATTGGAGAACTTCTCCGCATTCACGCCGTTATTGATGTTGATATAGAAATAGTTGGTATGATCGTCCGTGCCGTACATACGGTTGTAGGTGCTGTACGGGATATATATCTCATTGTTCCATGAGTCTGCATCCTCGCCCATAGCACCGAGCATACCGCTGAGAAGACCGGACAGCTCGTACTTGTATACGCCGACTACTGTGTAGTCCTGCATGCCTATGCGCTTGTAGTCCACGGTAACGTTCTTGCCGAGCGATGCTCTGACAGAACCGAACATCTTGGCGGCCTGCTTGTCGGATATTACGCAGATATTTCTCGCGCTGCGGCAGTCATCATCATTGATATAGCGGCCTGCCACCACCTTGGTCATGGACTGTCTGATATATCCGGGGTTGACCGCATATATCGTAAGGTCGTACATCTTCTTGCGGACAAGGGTCGTGCCCTCATCATAGCCCGTCATGAAGGATACAACGTCTATGTCCTTCTCGAAGCGATTTTCTACGTCATCTCTCATTTCCTGCGAGATACGGTCTTCATCCATGGGATAATCCCTTGATGCACCGTCCTTGGCTTTGATCTGGAAGCCGACGAGGTTCGCGCCGCCCTCGGAATTGAATATATCCATAACGCTGTTGGTCATGATATTTCCGAGAGTGGATATTGTGATGACGGAGCTTATGCCTATGATGATACCGAGCATCGTGAGGAGCGCTCTCATCTTGTTGGCCTTGAGGCCTTCAAGGGCGAGGAGTATATTTTCTATAAGGCCCATCACTTCACCCCGCCTTCAACAGCAGCATGAGGGATGCCCTGTGGTATGCCCTGTGCCGCATTCCCCTGAGGTGTACCCGTCTGAGGAGCCTTGGGCTCTTCAGGCGCATCGGCAGCCGTCTCGTCCTGTGCCCTGCCCGATGCGTGGGGATCCACATATACATAGGGCTTTTTCCTGAGGAGCTCGGGAGGTGCTGCATCGCGTGCAGTCTCCTCTGAATCGGATATGATGTTTCCGTCGGAGATGGTGATTATCCTGTCGGTCTCCGCCGCAAGCTCGTTGTTATGCGTGATGAGCACGATAGTCTTGCCCTGCTCGTCATGCAGCTTGTGGAAGAGATCCATTACCATACGGCCTGTGCGCGAGTCGAGCGCACCTGTGGGCTCATCGGCAAGTATTATCGCAGGATCATTTGCCATTGCCCTTGCTATGGCAACTCTCTGCTTCTGACCGCCCGAAAGCTCACTGGGCATATGCTGCTCACGTTCGCTCATCTCGACTATCTCGAGAAGCTCTCTTGCACGCTGCTTTCTCTCCGATGCGGAATAGCCCGCATACAGAAGGGGAAGCTCTACGTTCTTGAGCGCCGATGTCCTTGATACAAGGTTGAAGGTCTGGAACACGAAGCCTATCTTCAGGTTTCGTATCTCCGAGAGCTCCTTGTCCTTGAGCCTGGATACATCCACTCCGTCAAGCAGATAATTGCCCGAGGTGGGACGGTCAAGAGCGCCTATTATATTCATCAGCGTGGATTTGCCCGAACCCGACTGACCTACGATGGATACGAACTGTCCCTTGGGGACGTTGAACGTCATGCCGTGAAGTATCTCGAGCTCATTGGGCTGACCTATATAGAAGGTCTTGACTATATCCTTGGCCTGTATAACGAGACCGTTGTCCGTCTCAGGCTCGATATTCATGTTCTTGTGCTTCATATTATGCACCCATTGCAGGCTGTCCGGCCATCTCGGGAGTGAGAACTGTCTGACCCTCGGTATACTCAGCAGCATTGGGGAGCACCTTCATGCCGTCGGTGAGCTCGGAGGACTGTATCTCTACCTCTGCATTTGCTTCAAAGCCTGTGGTAACAGGGATGAACCTTACCTTGAGGAGCTTTGTCTCGGGGTCTTCCTCAGCTACACAGATATGTGCGCCTCCGTCCTCTTCCTCTGCGATGCAGTCATAGCTTACTGCGTATACGTCCTTTACGCTGTCGGTGACGAGCTTGCCCTTGGCAGTCATGCCTATGAGCACGCCTGTATCTTTAGTATCAAGTATATTGGTGTTCACGATGAAGGATGCTGAACCGTCGCTCTTGCCCTCTGCATTCTTGACGCCTGCTACGGACACATGGTCGATCTTGCCCTTGAGCTCCATGTCGAGCGCAGGGATGGTAACATCAACATCAGCGTCTTCGGTGAGCTGGCCTACGGAGAATTCCTTTACGGAGGAAACGAACTTGAGGTCGTTGGTATCCTCGATTATGAAGAGTATATTGGTGTTTGCGCCGCCTACGACTGTACCCACGATAGCATTGCACTGTGTTACCACACCGTCGCAGGGAGCATAGATAACGCACTTGTCAAGACGCTCCTTGAGTATCTCAAGAGCGATGAGCTGTGAGGAGTTGTTGTTGGAGAGGACTCTCTGCTTGTCGGCAGCAGCCTTGAGCTCGGAGAGCGTATTGTTCGCACGCTTTACTGCTACATCATATGCATCCTGTGCCTGGTCAACGGACTTCTGTGCATCCTGTACAGCCTGTGCATAACTCGTTGCCTTTGTATCATTTCCGTCGAGGACGGTCTTTACCTGGTTCTGAGCGGAGTTCACGCTGTTCTCTGCGCGCTCTACTGCTCTCTCTGCGTTTCTTACAGCGATGTCATGGTTGGAATCTATCTTAGCCTTTGCGTTGGTGTAATCAACGAGGGCATCGTCAAAGTTCTCCACCTTAGTCTTTACGTCGTACTTCTTCTCTACTGCTTCAAGATCTGCCTTCTTCTTGGGAACATCATTCTTGGCAGCCTCGAGATCTTTAGCTGTAACATCGTATGCGCCGTTTGCATAGCCGTTGGCAAGATATGCATATCTTTCCTGAGCCTGCTCGTATGCATCGCGTGCCTTCTGAACCTCGTCCCTGTTCTTCTTGTCGAATCTCTCGTCGTATTCCTTCTGGGCATCCTCATATGCCTTCTTGAGGTTGCGGATGCTGGAGTAATCCTCATCAGCACGCTCCTTCTGAGCGCGTGCAAGGTCTTCCTTAGCATAGTCGAGCTCTCTCTTGGAGCTTTCTACCTGCTGGTTTGCGCCTATGAGGGAATTGTCCTTGTCGGAGCCTGCTCTTGATACCTGATCGTCATAGTCTCTCTGGGCATTGGCAAGTCTGGACTTCGCATTGTCAAGCGTTACCTTTGCGGAGTATATCTCGGGATATGTACCGTTCTGTATCTGTGCTGCAGTCTCTATATACTGTCTCTCTGCATCGCTTACCACATAGCTTGAGGAAACGCTGCTCGAATCGATATTTGCCTGCTGCTGGAGTATCTCATCCTCTATAGTGCTTGAGTCGAGTGTGGCAAGTATATCGCCCTTCTTTACCACATCGCCCTCCTTGACATTTACTGTCTGCACGGGCAGATTCATACCGGAGGTCACCTTCTCGAATACATTGGATTCAACTACGCCGCTGAATGTTACCGTATTCTCCAGGTCTGCCTTCTTTATCTCCACAGGCTCGACTATCGTCATATTCTTCATCTTGGACATGCCAAGCGCGATCGATACGCCGAAAACTACCAGAACTATCAGAAGAACTGCGAGTATTATCTTTCCGGCTATACCCTTTTTCTTTGGTTTCATACACACTACCCTTTCTGTCGGAAGGCGGCTCTTTCCATACCGCCTTTCCTATGATATACCTCTTAAATAAGAAGCTGTCTTACATAATATCATACACTTCTTAAAACCGTATTTGAGAAAGATTAAAATTACATTAGAAAATCATTCTCATACTTTTTTGATGCCGCAAGCCGCATGACTCCGCCGTTACAGCAGCGTGCAGGGCTCACGGGAGCTTACTTTTATATGATATCACATCACCTGGGATTTATCTATCTTCTAATATTAGGTAGAGTACGACTATTATCTGTGTGCCCCATCTGATATTGTCAAGATAATGTTTTCTCATATAAGTCCCACCTTTGCAACTAAGTTTAACATTATTATATATCACTGCATGATATTTGTCCACCAACAATATCATGCATTTCACGCAAATTATGTTAAACTTAGTTGCATTTATTCGGGATAAAGGGGGCTGTAAAAAAACGCCATAAAAAAAGACTGCAGATCACCAAAAAATAGGTGACAGCAGCCTTTTTTTGTGGTATAATTTATTTAAGATGAAAAACCAACCACAAGAATATTATACACCATATCAATTGAAATTACCATTGGAAATTTCAACAATAATTCTGGGATTTATCTATCTTCTAATATTACGCTGTCTTACAATTTGTAAGACAGCGTACGATCGATCACTTACCGTTAAGGATCGTCCTTATCATCTCACCCGCAATTATGAGCCCTGCCGCCCCCGGCACAAAGGATATGGACGCAGGCACGGGTCTGCCGTCCGTCAGCGGCACCGCAGGCGTTTCCTTGGAGTATACCACCCGCAGATGCTTTATCCCTCTTTTGCGGCATTCGTAGCGCATGACCCTTGCAAGGGGGCATACCGAGGTGTCATATATATCGGCTGCCTCAAATCTTGTAGGGTCGAGCTTGTTTCCCGTGCCCATGCAGGATATGACGGGCACTCCCGCCTCCTGCGCACGTTCTATTATAGTCAGCTTGCCCGTCACATTGTCTATGGCATCTGCGATGCAGTCAAATGCGGACAGGTCGAGCATATCTGCGGTATCGGGCAGATACATTATATTATGCGTCGTGATGCTGCACTCCGGATTTATGTCGGAAAGGCGCTGCTTTGCCGCATCTGTCTTATACATCCCCACGGTGCTGTGAAGCGCTATTATCTGACGGTTTATATTGGTGACGTCCACCTTGTCGAAGTCGATAAGGTCTATCGCACCCACGCCTGCCCTCACAAGTGCCTCGGCAACATAGCCGCCCACGCCGCCTATGCCGAATACCGCAGCCCTTGCAGCCCTGAGCCGCTCTACTCCCTCGTCGCCCACGAGCATCCGTGTCCTCTGGCAAAAATCCATATAACCTCCAATGCCTGTACCGCATACGCGATACAGGCACACAGATCAAAGTTCTATTCTCTTTGCGATCTCATCAAGGAATTCGTCGGTGTATACCACACGCTTGTTGGGAAGCACGGACATTGCCGAAAGGTTCTTGTCCATGATGCCGTCCTCCATAGTGCGTATGGATGCCTTTTCAAGCGCATCCGCGAACTTCACGAGGTCAGGGAGGTTATCGAGCTCGCCTCTCTTGCGGAGTGCGCCGCTCCATGCGAATATCGTTGCAATGGGGTTGGTGGAGGTACGCTCGCCCTTGAGGTGGTTGTAGTAGTGACGTGTAACAGTGCCGTGAGCAGCCTCGTACTCATACTTGCCGTCGGGGGATACCAGTACGGAGGTCATGAGACCGAGAGAGCCGTATGCTGTAGCCAGCATATCGGACATAACGTCGCCGTCATAGTTCTTGCACGCCCAGATATAGCCGCCCTCGGAGCGGATGACTCTTGCCACAGCATCGTCGATGAGGGTGTAGAAATACTCTATGCCCTTTGCCTCGAACTTGTCCTTGTACTCATTTGCGTATATCTCGGCAAAGATGTCCTTGAAGCGGTGGTC
>JAFPPJ010000192.1 GCA_017410745.1 Oscillospiraceae bacterium | reverse complement strand
GATCCGCTGCCGTGGCTGATGGGCTACGGGCGAAGCCTTGACCCGGGCATATGGCTCGGTGATGCTGTCGGTGTTAGCGATGTACTGCCGCAGGGCTATGAGCTGCTGCGTGAGATACAGCTTGACTGGTGCATAAGGTAACGACCAATGAAAGCGGTGGATGATGGAATATCTTGATATAGTTGATGAGAACGGCACGCCTGTGGGTGAGACCGTTTCCCGTGAGGATGCCCACAGATATGGCATACTGCACCGCACAGCCCATGTATGGATAGTGCGGAAAGAAGACGGCAGGACACAGGTGCTGCTGCAAAAGAGGAGCATAAACAAGGAGTCCTACCCGGGGATGTATGATACATCCTCCGCCGGGCATATACCCGCAGGGGAGGAGCCGCTTCCCTCTGCTGTAAGGGAGCTGAAAGAGGAACTCGGCATAGATGCGGATGAGACGCAGCTCAGATACACAGGCACATTCCGTATACAGTACGAAAAGATGTTCCACGGCAAACTGTTCAAAGACAATGAGATAACACGGGTGTATCTGTATGATGCACCGGTCGATGCGGACGATCTTGTGCTGCAGTCTTCCGAGGTGGAGTCTGTCGCATGGTTCGACATAGATGAGGTATGGGATGAGATACAGCACTGCCGTGACAGATTCTGCGTCCCCACAGACGGACTGAGACTGCTCAGGGAATACATAAACAAAGGAGAAACACTATGACCATCGAAGAATTCAGAGAAAAGGCAAAGGATGAGGAATACGCTCCCGGATGGGATGAGATAGAGGCAGGCTTCGCAGAGGTCTACGGCGATGCAGAGCCGTCTCACTATGGTACGACCATCACGAGCCGTGCAATGTTCGGCGGCAATGAGTATCTTGACGGATTCAGCATATTCACATCCGATAAGGGCTACAGCCATATCGTGACCTTCGGTATGAGCGAGCTGTACGCCGATGAGGAATCATTCGGCGGGGAGTTCAGCAAGTGGGGCTATGAAATGACCATGAAGCTGAAAGATACAGCGCCGCAGAACTGCATATGGGCACTCAATATGATGAGCAACCTTGCGAGATATACATTCACGAGCAAGCGCTGGTTCGAGCCGAACCAGTATGTAGGCTCTGCAAAGGATCCCCAGTCCATAAACCTCAGCAAGCCCGAGTGCAGGATAACAGCGCTGCTTGTAGTAAATGACACTGAGATAAAGACAAGGCAGACCATATACGGCGAGCTTGCCTTCCTGCAGCTTGTGGGCATCACCACCGATGAATTCAAAAAGGTGGTAGATGACAAGAGCCTCGTGCCGGTGCTGATAGAAAGACTGAAGGCAGATTATCCCGATCTTGAGACAGATATGGAGCGCACAAAGAATTACATATGATACACGGAGAGTGATGATATGGATATCCGTCCCATACTTGCACAGGGCAACAGGAAATATGTGGAGAGCTCAGACCCCGCACTCAGGCTTGAGACGGCGGAGCAGGGGCAGAAGCCCTATGCCATCGTGGTATGCTGCTCTGATTCAAGGGTCATACCCGAAAAGATATTCAGTGCGGATATAGGCGACCTGTTCGTAATACGCGTTGCGGGCAATGTGCTCGACAGGCATCAGCTCGGCAGCATAGAATATGCGGCAGGGCATCTTGACTGCAATCACATCATCGTGCTCGGACATACCTGCTGCGGAGCGGTGACAGCTGCCCTTACGGGGGAGACGGACGGCTTCATCAGGTACATCACCGATGATATAAAGCTTGCAATAGGAAATGAACGCGACCCGTACAGAGCATGCTGCCTGAATGTGCGTCACGCAGTGGAGCGGCTCGAGAGAGAATTTGCCGAGCATCCCGAGGTGGGAGATGCGGTCATAGAGGGTGCGGTATATGATATCCGCAGCGGCGAAGTTGAGTGGATATGAAAAATCGGCAGCTTGAAATAACACGCGAACTCTATAGTTTCACATTTCCGTATGAGCCGTATCTCAACAGCAAAAGCGGTTATAACCTGAAAATGCGTGTAGAATACAGGGAGATATATTATCTTTTTGATCCATACTCATATATCATATGCAGAAGTGACAGCGATGAAGCGGAGTATATTGAGGACGCGATAAGATTTCCTGCGATACCGCAGATAGAAGTTATGAAAGCCTATGTAGGACAGCTCAACAACAGGCAGCTGCCGAAAACATTTGAAATGCTTAATGAACAGGAATATATGGGAATGTTCTGGAATTGCTTTGATGATGGATTTTATACGCTCAATGATGTAGGTGATTTTGAAAGGTATTACAGATATGCCAGGATCATAGAGTGGTGCGAGCATAACCATATATCATACTATATCAAAGATGAAAGAATAAAGAAGGATCTTAAACTATAAAAAGATCTCGGAGTAAAATGAACATGACCATATATGTTGATGCGGATGCCTGCCCCGTTACAAGGATAGTGGAGCGTGTGGCAAAGGAATACGCTGTGCCCGTGGTGCTGCTGTGCGACACGAATCATGTGCTGAGCTCGGACTACAGCACGGTGAAGACCATAGGTGCGGGAGCGGATGCGGTGGATATCGCACTTGTCAATCTGTGCAGCAGGGGCGACATCGTAGTCACGCAGGATTACGGCGTAGCCGCTATGGCGCTTGGCAAGGGTGCTAAGGCAATACATCAGAGCGGCAGGATATTCACCGATGAGAATATAGACGGCCTGCTCATGGAGAGACATATTGCAAAGGTGGAACGCAGGAAAAGCAAGAACCATCTGAAAGGCCCCCGCAAGCGCACGGACGAGGATGACAGACGCTTTGAGGAGAGCTTCCGCAGACTCCTGTCGCTCTGATATCCGACTTATTATCGTGGAGAGGGAAGACATGATATATATTACTGGCGATACACACGGAGAATACTTTGAGCTTGCATACAGACTGTCACGATGGCCGCTGAAAAGGGGCGATACCGTGATAATAGCCGGTGATTTCGGCTTTATCTGGGATGATGATATGAGGGCTCTTGATATGGTGAAGGAGATGCCCTATACCATTGCATTCGTGGACGGCAATCATGAGAATTTCGATATGCTCAGTGTCTTTCCCGCCGAGCGGTGGAAAGGCGGGAAGGTGCACAGGATCGCAGCGAATGTATTTCACCTGATGAGAGGGCAGCTTTTTGAGATAGAGGGCACGACCATATTCACGATGGGCG
>JAFPPJ010000191.1 GCA_017410745.1 Oscillospiraceae bacterium | reverse complement strand
GTATAGGATTTAGGGTTTAGGGAAGGAGTGAAGCTTCGCTTCACATTCTTAATGGGGGCTGCGCCCCCAAGCCCCTGCTGCGGGCAAGCCCGGTCGGCAAAGCCGACAGTTACTCGATACGCATTTGACCGTACCGGCCTATTTCATGGCATTGAGGATATTTTCCATATTCGTGTCTGTCAGATATCCCGAAGGCAGTTTGCGCTTGTTGGCGGGATACTTCAGGTTCTCCCTGTTTTTGCTCTCTTTCACCAGCAACGCTGTAAAGTATCTTTCCCAGCTGAAGTATTCTTTGCTTTCGATATATTTCGCCGGGTCATTCAGGATCTCTTTTACATTTGCATTCCTCCCGAAGACAGCCGACTTTAAGATAAGCCACTCAAAGCTTTCGGGCAGGAAAAGGTCTATCTTCTTATTGCTCAGAGACTTGAAGCGCATCAATTCGCTTATTTCCGATCCCAGTGCTGCCGCATCCGCAATAACAAGTATCCTGCCTTCCCTGCGCTTTTTCAGCACGGTCAGGATGTTGCTTTTGCCGTTGGCTGTTTCACATTTCACATCCCATTTTCCCGCAGCATTTGTAAAGAACAGAAAGCCCGCCTTTGAGTCCTCGACTATCACCACATCATATGGGAAGCCCGAGATATCGTTTACCGACACCTTGCCGTACAGCTTTTCTATCTTTGGCTTACTGTCATTCCTGATCATCTGCTTTATTGCGTCAATGCTGTATGGTATCTGGGGCAAAGGCTCTCGTGTAACAAAAACATAGTAGTTATCGGTATCTGCTATTGCCTTTGCAAATTCATGCTTCGACAGGAAACGTGTGCTTTCTTCCACAAACACTATGCTGCTGCTTGTTCTTTGCAGTATGATATCCCAGTTATTGTCATCGAGAACGATGCACGGCTTATCGCATTTCAGCGTGATACCGCTCGCTTTTCCCTCTCTCGAATAGTTCCTCACCATATTGATGAGCTTGGTCTTTCCCGTGCCGCTGTCTCCGGTCAATATGGTAATATTTCTTTCAAGTACGAATTTAAAGGCGATCTGCCTGTTTTTGATACTAAATGATATTTTGCCCTTCATCCTATACTTCCTTCAGATAATGATGTGCGAGCATCAGAAATTCCATCGGATCCGATATCACTTTCCTCTTGCCGTCATTTATCACCTTTACGGAAAAGTCTTTCCCAAAGTCCATCGCATGATGCAGTGTCACCTTTATATCCCTGTCTTCGGCAAGCCGCAGGAGATAGCCGGAACAGTTATCGCCGCAGTTGGATATATTATAGATCTTGCCGGGTATGTTCTTTATCAATAACAAGGTCTTTACTCCTGCCGACAGTTCCGTAGAGGGGAATGTACCGAACACGTCATTTTTTATCAGATCCGGTGCGATCACTTCGGATGAATCTATATCCCTTATCACCTTACGGGCAAATTCGTCCGTTACCCAGTTCTTATCATACTGATTGTCATAATATATATCCGTATTATATATCTCATCCGGAAGATGCCCAAAAAAGATACGCAGCATATTACACTCCATCCATACTTGTTACCCGGTCGGCAAAGCCGACGGTTACCCGGCGGGCAAGCCCGCTGCTGCCCGATATACATGACATCACAAAATATTGGTGCCCGACTTAAAGCTTTAACAATATATCGCCGGGGCGGATGTCGAAGTTCTTCTTGAATATGAGTATGCCTGCCTTGCCCTCGTCTACGGCGGTGCGGACATGATCTCTTATGCCCTCCTCTTTGAGGACGGATGCGTTCTTGCCCGAGAAGGGACGGACGAAGCTGTTCTTGCTTATGGCGTCGATGCGGGAAGCCACCGGTCTGCCCATGACCTTCACCGTGTCAAAGAGGGCAAATCTGCCGTACAGCGCACGGCCGAACACATTGAGCAGCTCGGGCTCGAAGAAACCGCCCTTGAGCCGCTTTACCTCCCTTACCTCGAACGCGCCGGATGCATAGCCGTAGCGCTCCATGAGCTCCTCGCGGTGCTGATGCGCCTTCACGAAGGATGCCTTCATCTGAGCGGCTGTGACCATGCGGTAGGTCTGTATGATCCTGCTGCCGTCCTCGCTGTATTCCTCGGGATAGAGCACGATGGTCCTGTCAAGGCAGTTGCAGCATATGCGCGAGCCGTCCGCAAGAAGGTTCTGCGTGCCGCTTGAACGTGTATTCCCGCCGCATATGCCGCAGGCGGTATGATCTGTATAATCCGTCATTGCCAAACCTCCTGTCAGGACTTCACGATATCATCGGGGAACAGCATCACGCTGCTGTCCGATATGACGAAGCAGAACGTATCGCCGCGGGATACCGATGCGATCTCGCTGCCGACGCCGCCGCGCTCACTGCCGTTCCATGTCAGGAATGAGGCGATGGTATAGGTATAGGTCTTGCTGCCGTGGGCAACGGTTATCTTGTCGCCCTTGGCAAATGAGCCCCACAGCACCTTGCTGCACACTATCACCATATTCTTCCTGCCGGTGTATCTGGTCACGCTGTCGCTCTGCACCTTTCGCAGCAGCGCTCTTGTGCGGTACACCATGGCGATGCCGCCGTCCCTGCCCTGCTGTATGATCTCGCAGTCGCCGCATATCGTGCCGTCCTTCGGCGGGATGAACTCCCTGCCGCACAACGGACAGATCATAGTTTTATCTTGTGACATAATTATCTCCCGGGCTGTAAAAGCCCTGTGTCGTTCATGTTGTGTTCCTTACCGAGATGAGAAGCCCGTTGCTGTCCTCCTCTGTGTGGTACTGTGCATACAGCTTGGACTTCGAGCCGACTATCAGATAGTCGCATTCATCGGATATGCCGCAGGTATGCTCGCGTATAAGACCCGCTCCCACCTTCGCAAGGGCGAGATGGTCACAGTTGCAGCACAGCGGAAGATACTTCTCATAGCCGTGTGCAAGTGCAAAGTCTGCCACGGGGCATTTGGTGAAGGAGTACCGCACCTCGCCCTTGATGGGGTCGTAATGGCATTTCGTGGGCTGGAAGCTGTCGGGGTACTTTTTGGCAAGGCGTGCCTTTGCCGCCACGGATGCCTTGAATATGCCGCCCATGAGGATGTTGAAGTTCGGGAGGTTCACGTCTATGGTCTTGCCCAGACCCTCGAACATACCCATAATGGAGTCGCACACCTCCTGCTGCAGCACCGCACGGGGCGGGAGCTCGGTCACCGTATCGCAGTAGGCGAAGATCAGCAGGCTGTCGTAGAACTGGCTGTTATGCGGGACCTTGCCGAATGCGGGCGCATCCTCGGTGAGTGCGCACCATTTCAGCTGCACGTCATGCCACAGCTGCTTTGCGGTGCGTCTGTCGTGATACCGGCGGAGCAGCCGCTGTATGCCATTCTTTATGCTGTCGGAATATATGGTATGTTTATCACGGTCAAAGATAAGGTCTTGTTCTCTCATGATGGTTTTACCTCGCGGTTGTTAGTGGAGGAAGATTAGATAGAACGTGGTGTTTGTGCAGACGGATTATTTTGCGACTATTGAACGGTAGCCTGTTGAGAGGACATACTCATTTGTCTTGGGTCAAGGGGGATGAAACGCCGGCAAACGAATACACGTTTAATGCTATAGGATTAATTTGAGTACGTTCGCCTCAGTTTCTCCCCC
>JAFPPJ010000190.1 GCA_017410745.1 Oscillospiraceae bacterium | reverse complement strand
TTTCCTTTTTTCCGAATAATTTTCGGAATTTAATTCATTCAGTACAAACGGTTCCCTCTGATCCTTAACAATTTACACACTAACGATTTATCATTATAGAAAAAACAGGACGTGCTCCGAATGACGCACGTCCTGTTTTTTTCACAAAAGACTTCTCTTTGCCATTTTGGCGAAAAGTCCATCTTTCTCCATCAGCTCGGAATAAGTCCCCTGCTCAGCTATCTCACCCTGATCCATGACAAGTATCCTGTCACAGTTGACGATGGTAGAGAGCCTGTGAGCGATAACTATCCTTGTTACACCCAGCTTGTCAAGATTGTCCTTGATCTTCTTCTGAGAAATGTTGTCTACCGCGGACGTTGCTTCGTCAAGGAACAATATCTTTGGCTTGTTCATCAGTGCTCTTGCAAGAACTATCCTCTGGCGCTGACCTCCGGATATGACCTCTGCCTCTCCGGACAGCAGCGTGTTGAACTTCATCGGCATCGCCTCTATATCATCGAGCACAGCCGCTGCCTCAGCTGCCTCACGGACAAGTTCGGGATCTGCATCGTCGGACAGTCCTATATTCTTGAATATACTTCCCGTCAATACTGCGGCATCCTGCAGCACAACACCGAACTGTCTCCGCAGAGATTTCATATTATACTGACCTATATCGATCCCGTCATAGCTGATATAGCCGTCGGTAGGTGAAAGAAAGCCCAGCATCATCCTCATCAGCGTGCTTTTTCCACATCCTGAGCCTCCGACGATCGCAACATACTCTCCAGGCTCTATGGTCAGGTCGATGCTTCGTATTATGGGGTTGGTATCCTCACTATATGCAAAAGTGACATTATCAAGTTCTATCTTTCCCGAAATGACATGATCCGCAGAACCCGTTTCGGTCAGCTCCGACTCGGCCGAAAAGATCACATCAGCAAATTTCAGATGAGGATATGCTGCAGCGATCTCGGAAAATGATGTTGCCATACCGTTGAGGTAGTTGATCATCAGTGTGAACGATGTTACAAGCGAGGACATCTTTGCGCTGTCTGCCTCTCCCGTTCCTGCGATATGGGAGAAAATTATGAATACGCCCACACCGCTCAGCAGCGTCCCTAAGATACTGAGTGTCTGCTTTATCTTCTCGACGGAATGGCAAAGGCGCATCTTTTCGTCGTATTCAACTGCAAAGCGGTAGAATATCCTGTCCTCTATCCCGCCGGTCTTTATCGCTTCTATGTTATCGAGTATCTCCCTGCGCAGTGCAGAGAGCTTTGCGTCGCTGACACGCTCCTTTTTCGTCACCTTGTATGCTGTCCTCTGTGACAGCGCCACAAAAACGATATCTGCAAATACGAGAAACATCAGTATATCATTGTGATAATTTACGGCAGATGAAGTCACCGCAACTATCATTATGCTCTGCACCAGAAATACGATGCCGCCGACGGCTGACCCCAGTATGGTCTCGACTGCTGTGATAAAGGGCATGATAAGTGCGATTATGCGGTCGGAAAGCTTTTTCTCATCCGCATTGTTCATGGACATTATCCTGCCCATTATGACCGAAAGGACATAGTGGTCAATCCTGCACTGTATACGGAGCTTTATGCGGTTTATCGAGATATTGATGAACAGGCTCGCCAGTATCGCAAATATCAGACTTATCGCCATTACAAATATGCCAGTCATCTCACCTATGGGAACGAGCGTTCCTGTGATATAGCCCGCCGCAGTCGGTATGCCCGCCGATACGCCGGTCGCAGCGAGCATAAAGAGGAGTAATATCCCATGCTCCCTTGCGGTCAGTCTGGATGCCATTTTCAGGAGCTGCTTTCCGCTCTTTATATCATCGCCGGCCTTCGGGATTATCACGACTGCATCTTTCGCTATCTCTTCGGCGAGCTTGTGGTCTACCATCTGCTCGGTCTCATCCTCCAGCGACAGCATATGGTAGCGGCCGTGCCTGAACTGCAGGATAACAGGTGTACGTTCTTCGCCGTAAAAGCCGATGAACGGTCCTATCTCCTTTGTATACCAGTGATATTCCAGTTCAAATCTGCCCGCATACACGTTCTCTGCGTTCTTGAGATATTCGAGCCTGTCCGAGGAGTTCTCCAGATGTGCTTCATCTATCGGGATAACAGAGCCGGTCATCATCTCGGTAAGTCTCAGAAAGGCATATGCGAATTTGTTCTCACGGTTTGTGATAAGATCCTCGTGGCTGCCCCGGAGCGTACCGTAGAGTATCTTTTTTACACGCTCCGGATCTATCCTGTATCTACTCATCCTGTTCCTCCGAAGACATGAGCTGCCTGTAAAGTCCTTCCTGTGCCGCAAGCTCATCATGACTGCCCCTCTGTGCGATCCTGCCCTTTTCGAGGACAAGTATCTCATCACAGTCACGGATAGCCGAAAGCCTGTGAGCAACAACAAGAAGCGTTATGTTCATAGCCCTTACATTTTCCATTATCTGCTGCTCAACAACAGTATCGAGAGCGCTTGTCGCCTCGTCCATGATAAGTATGGAAGGCTTTCTCACAAGAGCACGGGCGATCATTATCCTCTGTATCTCCCCGCCGCTGAAGCTGCAGTTCGTGGGACTTATAACGGCGTTGAAGCCGTCCGGATGCGCCTCTATCGCTTCAAATACACAGGCTGCTTTAGCCGCTCCCGTGACCCTGTGCATATCTATGCTGCGGTCGAAAAGGGTTATATTCTCTCTGACAGTGCCCGTGAAGATGAACGGCGACTGACTGACTACTGCGATGGAATCCGAAAGA
>JAFPPJ010000189.1 GCA_017410745.1 Oscillospiraceae bacterium | reverse complement strand
TGCACGCTCCTCCTCGGAGAGGGAGGATTCTATGGGGGAGGTCTCTATGCGAAGGTGAGTATCCATAGTGACGACACCCATATACAGGGCGCGTTCCTCGCCGGTCTTGTCGAGGTATTTGGTCTTCATGGAATACAGGGTGTTGATATGTTCCACATCGGTCACCCTGCTGTCGCTTTTGAGTATATCGATAAAGCCCGGTTCATAGAACCCCTTGTTTATCTTCATGAAGTTCTTATGCACCGCATACTGCTCTGCTACCCGGGGGAATATATCCTTCATGTCGAAGTAGCCTGCACATGCGGATGAGGTTATCGCCATGCAGAGCATGATGAGCAGTGCAAGGAGCGCTGTCTGCTTCTTATGCTTCCGTATATTGGCAAGGGAAAGTCTGAGTATCCTCTCCATTTTACCACCCCATCTCATCGAGGAAGGTCTGCAGGGCCTCCTGGCGCTTCTTCAGGTCGTCCGTGCCGTACTGCGGCATATGATGCTCGCCGAGCACTGCACCGTCGCGCAGGAATATGACTCTGTTGCCCCTCATGGCTGTTTTAAGGTCGTGTGTTACCATTACTATGCTCTGTCCGCTGCGGTTTATCCCGGTGAATATATCGAGCACATCGCGGGAGGATGCGGAGTTGAGCGAGCCGGTGGGCTCATCCGCAAATACTATCTTGGGATCGTTGATGATGGCTCTGACTATTCCCACTCTCTGACATTCACCGCCCGAGAGCTGATTGGGGAACTTGTTCCAGAGGTTTTCACCGATGCCCACCTTTTTGAGCAGGTCTTCCGCCTTCTTTACAAGCTCGGGAGAATTCTTCTGCAGTGCGAGAGCGCCTGTCATTACATTGTCAAAGACGGTCATATTCTCGAGCAGATATATGCTCTGGAACACGAAGCCGCAGTTTTCACGGCGGAACACCGCAAGCTGGTCGTTGGTGTGCTTCGATATATCCGTATCGCCGAAATATACGCTGCCGAGTGTAGGGGAGTCCATACCGGAAAGGGCATAGAGCAGTGTGGATTTGCCCGAGCCCGATGCTCCCATGATCACAGTGAAGTCCTTCTCATGTATCTGTATGTCAAGGTTCTTGATAACGTGCTGCTGCAGGCCGCCGTTGGAAAATGATTTGCAGAGCTTTTCCGTGTGAAGTATATCCATGATCTTCCTCCTGTTGTTCGTGGTATCTTATGATGCTATTATACCGCATTATTTTCTTAATGTCTTTATCAGAGTCCTATTTAATTCTTATCTGTTTCTTAAATGCGCATGATGGATATTAATGGCTCTGCCGACCGTAAAACAGCTGGCAGAGCCTGCTGCGGCGAACGCATAGATGCTCTATTGACAGAGAGCTTAATTTCATGTAAAATATCAGGTAATATGATACGGATGGCGATGACATGAAGATAAAGGAATTTGCGGCAAGACTGGTGATACTGTTCATGGGGCTCACGGTCGCACATCTGGGCGTCACGCTGTTCCTGCTGTCGGACATGGGAGCGGATCCGTTCAATGTGCTGATACAGGGGCTGCATGGGCTTACGGGGCGCATCTCTCCTGCGGTCACGCACGGCATGGTGCATATGTGTGTATGCTTCATCATAATCGCAGCGCTGCTCATTATAGATAAAAGCTATATCAAGGCTGGTACGGTGGTGTGTATGCTGTGCGGCGGCCCTATAATAGATGTGTTCTCTTTGCTGCTTTCGGGTCTTCACATAGGGGA
>JAFPPJ010000188.1 GCA_017410745.1 Oscillospiraceae bacterium | reverse complement strand
TCGTTACCTACAGAGGCGGCAAGGTCATCAGGAAGAAGACGCTCGACACAGAGATCTATGAAGATCCCGTGCCGCAGATAATCAGGATAGGCGCTCCCGAAAACTACATCAACCACAATGTACCGCAGTTCAAGCTCGGCATGGGTACCGGCGAATACTGCTGGCCTGTTGACGGCGGATATATCTCCGCACACATAGGCGACGGACGCGGACATAAGGGCATAGACATCGCAGCGCCCTACGGCACTCCCATCTATGCGGCGGCGGCAGGCACTGTCGTTGAAGCTTCTATGGGATGGAGCGGCGGCTACGGAAATGTAATAAAGATACAGAATGACGACGGCAGATTTACCGTATACGGACATCAGTCAGAGCTTTCCGCGCAGGTAGGCGACCATGTTGAAATGGGCCAGCTTATCGGATATATAGGAAGCACCGGCGATTCCACGGGCAACCACCTCCATTTTGAGGTAAGAGAGAACGGCATGTATCTCAATCCCGAAGAGTTCGTATGTCAGGACAACAAGCCGCAGATAAAGTATGTATCACAGCCCGCAAAGCCCGATGCAGGCATCGTACACAAGCCTATAGCATTCGAGACGACAACAGCAGCTGCGACTGCAGCGGAAACAGTGGGCGAGACCGGCGAAGCAGTCACATCGGTATCCGATACATCGTCCGCTGCCGGTGAAGCTACCGCTGCGGAGACATCAGTATCCGATGAGATCTCAGATACAAGCAGTACAGATGAGACCGTTACATCCGTGACCGACGAAACAGAAACCGAGCTCGAAGTGACTGCAGCAGAGAGCGAAGCAGTAGTAATAACTCCCGAGACATTCAACGAGGATATGCTGACGGAAACTACCGCAGAGACCACGGAGACCGACCCTGCCGATACTTCCATATCGATTATCGAGACAGAGCCCACATCCATGACCTCACCTACCGAAGCCACATCCGTGACGACCGTCACACAAGTCACTACAGTGACCACGAATATCAACGACGATGACTGATGATATGCCATAGCCCCTTTTGCGGAGGCTATGGCATTTTTATATGCTGTACATCCATCTATGAAACTTGCCGGCGCTTTTTTGCGAAATTTACAAAAAATTATTGACTTGACGATATAAAAATGTTAGAATAGAATGGAACAAAAGAACAGGAAGGGCTGGCAAAATGAAAATACGCCTGAGAAGGCTGTCGGCTCTTACGCTTGCGGGACTGGCTGTGCTGTCGTTTACGACAATTACGTCTGCGGATTACAGCGACGAGATAGAGAAGCTTGAAGACAGACGATATGCTATATCACAGGAGCTCGATGAGCTTGAATACGAGCTTGCAAGATGTAAGGCCGATGCAGAGGAAAATGAGGAGTATCTGCGTCTTTACGACGAAAAGATGAAGGCACAGGAGGAGGAGATATCCAACCTGCGCACACAGATACAGTATCTCGGTCAGAGGATAGACGAAACAGAAAAAAAGATCGACGAAAAGCAGCGTGAAATAGACAGCGATATAGAAGACTTCAAGATGCGCCTGCGCTCAATGTATATGCAGGGCGGCGACAGTCTTGCCACACTGCTTGTGGGGTCTACGGACTTCTATGATCTTCTCGTGCGCACAGAGCTCATGGAGCGCATATCCCGCCACGACAAGAAGATGATCGACGATCTCAACTATAAGCTCAATGAACTCAGCACACAGAAGGAAGCACTCGAATCGGACAAAGCCGACCTTGAAGAGAGAAAGGCAGAATCCGAGACCGTGCTCGTACAGCTGAGAGATACATATCAGGGGCATAAGGAGACTAAGGCATTCCTGGAAGCCAAGGCTGAGGCAGCAAGAGACCGCACCTATGAAATGGAGCTCGAACAGGAGAGCGTAGAGGCAGACCTTGCTGTATACATACGCCTGCAGCAGGAGGAAAACGAACGCCGTGCCCGTGAAGAAGAGGAACGCAGACAGCGCGAAGAAGCCGAGCGCCGCGAACGCGAGCGTGAGGAAGAGGAGCGCCGTCAGAGAGAGGAAGAAGAACGCCGTCAGCAGGAAAGCTATTATGAAGAAGACGACGATGATTACGACTATGAAGACTATGACAGCTATGATGACACGGATTATTCCTATCTCGCAGGATCTGCCGATCTGATATGGCCATGCCCGAGCGTATGGAACATTACCGACGGATACGGATACCGCACGATCGATGAGGAAGGCGGCTCGTCCGATTTCCACGGCGGCATAGACATAAACAAGCCCGGCTGCTATGGTGAGCCTATAGTTGCATCGGCGTCGGGATATGTCATCACTGCCGACAATACCGGCAACGGCTTCGGGATTCACGTTATAGTAGACCATGGCGGCGGACTTTCCACGCTGTACGCCCATATGTCATCATGCACGGTAAGTTCCGGCGATTATGTCACACAGGGACAGACCATAGGCTATATCGGCGCTACGGGATATGCATACGGCAATCACTGCCACTTTGAGGTAAGAGTTGACGGAGAAAGGCAGAACCCTCTGAATTACGTTGATTACTAAGACTTTATTAGTATCGGAGTGATATTTATGGCATTATTCGGGAAAAAGAACTCTATTTCCAACACACCGCTCAACCAGACATCGGCTCCCATAACCGACGCAGAAGATTTCTTCAAGGATATGGGCAGGAAGAAAAAGCCTGTCAAGGATACCTTTGATATTGATCTTCCCATTATCACCGGTCTTCACGATGAGCCCCTGCCTGCACCCGGCAGCACTATCAAGAATGCTGACAGTGTGGATACAGACGGTCTGAGAGACAAGTCCGGAGACGGCCCCGATCCCCTGCACGCCCGTATCCGAGAGTTCAAGGAAGAGATAGACACTACCGTGATACCCAAGGAAGAGAAGATATACCGTTCCGAAAAGGTCATCACTGCCGATGATTTCTTCAGGGATCTCGACCGCAAGAGAGCACCGAAGATAGACATAGATGTCCCCGAGGTAACAGGTCTGAGAGAAGCGCCCGAAGCTCATCATATCTCCGATATAGGAGATGCAGACCCGGATGAGGATGCTGTAGAGGCACTCGCCGACAAGACACATGAGGTCGGCAATTTCGTACACGGCGATATCAGCGTTGTTGATATCGGCTCTATAGATCTCAGCTCTCTCAAGCCCGAATCCGAATAAAATGGATATATCTATTTAACAAATATTCCATTTTTGAAAAAAATATTTATCTAAAATCACGATTGACTTTTATGCACCGGTATGGTATAATTGTCACAGTGTATATAGCACGACTGTACATAAAAGGAGGCTTTTAGCATGGCTGAGAATTTTGACAGCGAACTCTTTACTCTTACGGATGAAGAAGGAAAGGCGCAGGATTTTGAACTGCTCGATCAGTGTGAGATAGACGGAGAGACTTACTATGCTTTCGTTCCATACTATGAGAATCCCGAGGAAATGCCGGATGCAGATGCAGAGCTCGTTGTTCTCAAGATGGAAGAAGACGAGGACGGAGAAGAATCCCTCGTGACCATTGATGACGATGAAGAATATGAGCGCATCGGTCAGGTATTCCTTGAAAGGCTCCAGGAGAACTTCGAGGATCAGTAATGGTTATTTTGCACAAATTTAGCGGTGCTTAATCTGCTAAAATTGACATTGTATTTTTTATGGTAATATGCTATAATTATTACAATGAATTCTGCCTTGTTCGATAAAGTGTGGCTTATGCGGATCCAACACTAATTTATAGGGATTCAGTCTCCGCTGGTGGATTGCAGACCTCCCGCCGCATTAGATGTGCGGAGTTACGGACGCAGGGAGCGTGAAGCCACCGGGCTGTTGCCCACCTGCTTGCGTGCGGGTTTCTTATTACCATACGGCGGCAAGGCGGTTATTGGAAATTCACGGTATCCGTAGGTTAATGCCGATGGATACCGTTTTTCGGTGATGATATGAGAATAATTGTGATGGCAGATTCCCACGGGAATAAGAATGCGGTCAGACGTATATTTGATAAGACCCGTGATGAGGCTGACATGTACGTTCACCTTGGTGACGGGCTGACCGATCTTGATGACATCCGTGCGGAGCATCCGGAGCTTGACATCAGAGTGGCTGTAGGCAACTGCGACTACGGCATACAGGGGCCTCAGTTCAACATCATTAGAGCCGGCAAATACAATCTATATATCGCACATGGTCATATGCTCCGCGTAAATTACGGCATTGACTTCATTCGCAAGACTGCGGCCGGATATAACTGCAAGGTGGTCATGTTCGGACATACTCACTGCCGTCTGCAGCAGTATGATCATAATATGCATTTCTTCAATCCCGGAAGCTGTTCTATCCCCCGCGACTTCACTGCTCCATCTTACGGATATGTGGATATTACCGATTCCGGCATCATCACAAATATAGTAGATCTATGACAGAAGGGCACGTTGATGCCCTTCTTTTTAACGAATACCGCAGTATAAAAAAAGCCACCGCATTGTATGCGGTGGCCGTGAGTGATTTTGGATCAAAGGTCGATAGAATTGCCGTCTTCGTTGTAAAGCTTCTTCTCGCCAACAACTACATAAACCTCGCCGCCGAGCTTAGCAGCCTTCTTCTCGATTGCCTTGAAATCAAACTGCTCGCCCTCGATCTCGAGAACTATCTTCTTGAGCTTCTTGGGAGCAGGCTTCTTTGCAGCAGCCTTCTTAGCAGCGGGCTTCTTTGCAGCCTTCTCTGCAGGAGCGTCTGCCTTTACTTCAGCAGCCTTAGCAGCGGGCTTTTCAGCAGCCTTCTTGGGAGCAGCCTTCTTTGCTGTAGTAGTTTTCTTAGCAGCGGGCTTCTTAGCAGCGGGCTTTTCAGCGGGAGCGTCTGCCTTTACTTCAGCAACAGGAGCTGCAGCTTCTTTAACAGCCTGTTCTTCTGCAGGCTTCTTAGTCTTTGTAGCCATGTGGATATACCTCCATGTATTTTTTTATAATTATAGCACAATGAATATTATATGTCAAATATTTTTGGGTATTTTTTCGATAAAAACATAATTTTATATAATTATCTACAAAAACAATTACTCAAATATGTTATATTTTAATAAAGGCTCCCCGCCTTTTGGGCAGGGAGTGTCATTGGATGATCAGTCAACGATATAAGACTTTATTGCAGCGAAGAACTCATCAGCATTATCGGTGTGAGCCTCAAGTGCAATAGGCTTCTCAAGGTCAAGGCTGAATATACCCATGATAGACTTTGCATCTATAGCATATCTGCCTGAAATAAGATCTACGTCGTAATCGCAGAGGGAAACCTTGGAAACGAAGTTCTTGACATCATTGATGGTCGAAAGCCTGATAGTAGCCTTTTTCATAAGATTACCGCCTTTCTGTAGATAAACACCTGAAGGTGTATTGGAATATCAGCGGAATTTCCGCTTTGCAACTATAGAATAACAGTTTTTTCGGCATATGTCAAGCGGATTTGATTTTTTTTTACAAATATTGTATAATATCATATCGGGCAAAAAATGTTACACCAAAGCTTTGTGCAATTTCACAAATTTCGAGGCTGATTTTTATGTATATTCACTTTATCACCTTCGGCTGCAAGGTAAATATGTATGACACTGAATGTATGCGTCAGATATTTGAAAAAGAGGGATTCACCCCGACAGACGATGCGGATATTGCCGATATCATACTTGTCAATTCCTGCACCGTGACACATGACGCAGACTCAAAGCTGTTCAAGTGTCTGCGGCGAATACGCCGTGAACAGCCCTCAGCCGTGCTCGTGCTTACCGGGTGCTATCCCCAGTCCCATGAAACGGATGGCATAGACGCAGATATCATCACAGGCACGAAGGACAGGAGCGCTCTGCCCGGACTTGTGCGCAGATTTCTGCAGGAGCGCTCCCCTGCCCTGTATATACCGTCATACAGGGCGGGCGATGCATTCGAGGACATATCCGCCCAGACGATACACGGGCACACCCGTGCCTTTATAAAGATACAGGACGGCTGCACGATGAACTGCACCTACTGCATCATCCCCCGTGCAAGAGGGTATATGC
>JAFPPJ010000187.1 GCA_017410745.1 Oscillospiraceae bacterium | reverse complement strand
GATAAGATACAGGAGAAGCCGCATTCATCTGATACAGACTTTATCATTGATGAGCACTATCTGGCAATCAAAGGCCGTTATGACAGACTTATGAAGAAAAACGGCATAAAGTTGACATTCCATGAGATTCGGTCGCTATTTGCCACGTCCATGAATGAGATAGGCGTGAAAAAGGAGGTGCTCCAGAAGCTTGGTGGTTGGACAAACAGCAAGGTGCTTGACAGTGTATACATAAGACACAGTGAAAAGACTCTCAATGACAGTGTATCTATGTTGTCCGAGCTTATTATGCCTGAAATACAAAAAGTTCATGGCAGTGAAGAAGGATAAGATACATTATTGAGCGTGTGATATTTCGTGTGATTTTTTTGGAAATTCGTGTGATTTTCAAGGAAATTTGTGAGACAGTTGTACAGTCATATTACAAAAAATGAGCTGTATAAAGCCTTTGCAGACTTTATACAGCTCGCTTTTTGGCGGAGAAGGAGGGATTCGAACCCTCGATGCGCTATTAACGCATACACGAGTTCCAGTCGTGCGCCATAAACCGGGCTAGGCGACTTCTCCTTGCCAAACAACTTAATCATTATATCACGACATCGAGCCTTTGTCAAGGGCTTTTGAAAAAAAATATCAACTTTGATGCAAATTTACAAAATCCCCTTGAAACATAATGTGGAATATGTTATAATAAAACAGTTGAGAAGTTGTTTGGAGAAAAATCACATAATAAACCAATGTGAAAGGAAGTATTGTATGAACATGGGGATAGACTGTGCGGGCAGCGCAGTCAGAGCTTGTCTGGCGATGAAGATGCCCTGGGACTATGCGGGCACAGTCGTCATTTCAGGTCTGGTAATAGTATTCGTAGCACTTATACTGCTGATAATCGCAGTCACGATACTTGGCAGGATATTCACGGCGATACAGGAGAAGAAAAAGCCTGCTCCCGTGCCCGAGAAGAAGATAGAAGCACCCGCACCTGCTGCTCCTGTGGTGGAGCGCACCGTCGTTCCCGAGGAGGATGACGGCGAGGTCATCGCGGTCATTGCCGCAGCTATCGCTGCTATATCCGCAGAGACGGGCGAGGGGCTCCGCATAAAGAGCATACGCCCGACAGAGCGCCGTCAGGGCAGACGCATGAACGCATGGGGCTCTGCCGCTGCCCGCGAGAGCATACAGTAGGGGGTGAGGATATGCTTCAGACATTCATTGATACCATATTATCACTGGTGCAGTCCTCCGGTATTGCCAATATGAAGGTCGAGAACCTGATCATGATAGGCATATCGTTCCTGTTCATGTTCCTTGCGATCAAGAAGGGCTATGAGCCGCTGCTGCTGCTCCCCATATCCTTCGGCATGCTGCTGACGAACCTTCCCATGACCGGGATGTATCATCCCGAGCTGTGGAATATAGACAACGGCCAGGAGCTTGACTTCGCCCGCATACTTCACGAGGGCGGCCTGCTCGACCTGCTCTACATCGGCGTAAAGCTGCAGATATATCCCGCGCTCATATTCCTGGGCATCGGATGTATGACAGACTTTGCTCCCCTTATCGCAAACCCCAAGTCGTTTCTGCTGGGTGCTGCTGCTCAGGCGGGCATATTCGTGACATTCCTGGGCGCTGCCGCTCTCGGCTTCACTCCTGCTGAGGCTGGCTCGATAGCTATCATCGGCGGTGCGGACGGCCCTACATCCATATTCGTCTCGAGCCGACTGCTCAACGGCGGCGGATATGACGTGGAGGTCGGCACGATAGCACTTGCGGCGTATACATATATGGCGCTTGTGCCGCTGATACAGCCGCCTATCATGAGAAGGCTCACCACCAAGAAGGAG
Organism: Oscillospiraceae bacterium; assembly: GCA_017410745.1. Classification (GTDB taxonomy): domain Bacteria; phylum Bacillota; class Clostridia; order Oscillospirales; family Ruminococcaceae; genus Huintestinicola. Next base: position 2,244 of record JAFPPJ010000187.1, on the reverse strand, counting down.
CGCCTTATCAGGATGGAACAGCTCCGCACGGTATCCCGCACGGAGAAGATCATATTCCCCATAGCAGTTACAGTTATCATAGCGCTCCTCGTTCCCTCTGCAGCTCCCCTGGTAGGCATGCTGATGCTCGGCAACCTCTTCCGTGAGTGCGGATGCGTTGACAGACTTACCAAGACCGCACAGAACGAGCTGATGAATATAATCACCATATTCCTCGGCGTATCCGTTGGTGCTACCACAGTTGCGGATAAGGTAATATCCTGGGCATTCCTCAAGGTCATAGTCCTAGGCGTGCTTGCGTTCATGATTGGTACGGCAGCAGGCGTGCTGTTCGGCAAGATCATGTGCAAGGCTACGGGCGGCAAGGTAAATCCCCTCATCGGTTCTGCGGGCGTGTCTGCGGTGCCTATGGCAGCAAGACAGTCTCAGAGGGTCGGTGCGGAGGAGGATCCCACCAACTTCCTGCTCATGCATGCGATGGGCCCCAACGTTGCGGGCGTTATCGGTTCGGCAGTTGCAGCAGGCGTACTGCTCAGCATAATAAAGTAAGCCTCACGGCTTAAAAGGCCTCCGCTGTCAAATGGCAGCGGAGGCTTGTATGTATAGGGAAACGCCCGTGCCTAAAGCACGGGCGCTCATGCATCATTCAATGTTGAGGATATCGGAGAAGCCGGTGACCTCGAATACTTCTTTTACTATCTCATTGAGGTTCTTGACCTTCATGCCGCCCTTGGTGCTCATGGTCTTCTGTGCGTAGAGCACTACCCTGAGACCTGCGGAGGAGATGTAGGACAGATCCTTGAGATCGAGCACGAGGGACTGTGCGTTACCCAGGGAGTCCTTGAGCTCCTTCTCGAGCTGGGGAGCGGTGGTGGTGTCAAGATTTCCTTCTATGGCAACGATGAGCTCGGTGCCGTTGAGTTCCTTGTTTATTGTCATTTAAGTGACCTCCTTATGCAAAGCGCTTTTCTACCGTCATATCAACGGTGCTTCCGCTGATGGATATCTTTACGTTGTCGGATACCTTCTGCAGTACAGACTGCTCGTATTTATCCCATTCGGTGGATTCTATGGTATGGTTGGCAAGATCGGACATAGCCTCATCGGGGATGTAGCTGTAATCGGGCTCGGAGCACATTGCCTCCTCGAATGCGTTGCGCAGCTTGCCAAGGAATGTCTTGGCAGCCTCATTCTTCTGTGAGGTGGCAGATGAGAGCAGCTGCTCACGCTTTTCCCTGTCAAGGACGGTCTGCGTGGTCATATGCAGAGAGAACTGTCTGCCGGTGCTTTCCACCCAGAATGAAGCACTCATCTCGCCTGTGACGCTTCGTGCGAGGCAAAGCATCTCCTCGGCGCAGAGCCTGAGATGGAGAGTATCTTTCGGTGAGAGTGATCTGAAGGCTGCGGAAAGAGTCGCCTGAGCGATGGCTTCTTCAAATCCGTTGCCGCTGTTATCGATCTTTATCACGTCTGATTTCATCGTATATTCCCCTTATATGATGATTTACAGGTAGTTTAAGGAGAACCTGCATAAAACCTCCGAGCATATACATCTGCATATATTTTATCATGTATCGGACATTAAATCAACATACTGAATTGACCAAAATTTTGACCGAAAATTTGGACGATATGATGGGGGAGTATAATCATCTTATAACAAGGTGATCATTTCAAGTATGGTGTACAATTTCTCCTGTGACGTTGGCGGCATGGCCATGAACAGCTCATATGCCTTTGCCGGGTAGTTGGTATCGGGTGCGGTGCTTTCATCTATTTTGTCAAAGAGTGTGCAAAGGGGAATAGACAGACCGCCTGCGATGCGGCTTATGCTTTCAAGGGTAGCGTTCTTCTCGCCGCGCTCTATCTGCCCGATATATGTGGGATGCAGCCCGCATTTTTCTGCAAGCTCCTCCTGGCTCATTTTCAGCCCTGTGCGGTATCCCCTGATCCTCTGACCGATTATAACGGATAATCTGCTCATATCACACCGTCCATTTTCAATTTCATATATACAGTATATAAATATTGAAAATATTTTTACAGAGCCTATTGATATTTTATTGCTGACATGATATACTATAAATACTATATTGACAGAAAACTGTACTATATGCAGTTTTCGGAAAGAGGTATGTTATGTTTTTTGATAATCCCGGCCCAAAGTTGAAAGTATTAGCAAAAGTATGTTTCTGGATAGAAGCAGTAGTAGGTGTAATATATGGGGCATCTCTCATCAAAATT
>JAFPPJ010000186.1 GCA_017410745.1 Oscillospiraceae bacterium | reverse complement strand
CTTGCGGAGCATCTGACCGCAAAGCAGATAGAGCAGCAGCTCAGACCCTTCTACAAGGACTGGAGCAGTGAAGAGTTCAGCCGCCGCCTGAAGGAATTTGAGCTCCCCGACAACAAGAAGGTGGGGGAATTCTCCAAGGGCATGAAGATGAAATTCATGATAGCCATAGCCCTTTCGCACAATGCCGAGCTCATCATACTTGACGAGCCAACCAGCGGACTTGACCCGGTGGCGCGTGATGAGCTGCTCGACATACTCACGGAATATATCGAGGACGAGAACAGGGGAGTGCTATTCTCCACGCATATCACAGCGGATGTGGAGCGCATCGCTGACTATGTCACCATACTGCACGGCGGCAAGGTGTGGTATACCGGCACGAAGGACGAGCTTGCCGAGAAGTACGCCGTTATAAAGGGCGACAAGGCCGATGTGACGGCGGAGCTCATGGACAGGATGATAGGCTACCATGCATACCGCAGCGGCTTTGAGGCGCTGATAGATACCGACGACCTTGCGGGTCTGCCTGCCTCCCTTGAATACGAGAAGGCCTCCATAGATGAGATACTTGTCTATATCGCGAAGGAGGACAAGAATGAGAGACATTCTTAAAGTGATGCACTTAGACTTCGTCACCGCACGTCCGCTTGCCGTACCCACGGCCATAGCGGTGATCATATTGTGCTTATTCATAGCACCGTTTACGTCGCCGCTTGTGATAGCGTGGTCATCCTTTGCGACGATGGCGTTCGTCATACCGCTGCAGCTGTCGGGCACAGGCAGAGAGAAGAACAAGCTGCACGGCATTCTGCCCGTTGCCCGCAAGACCATCACAAGAGCACGGTTCTTGTATATCTATGCGCTGTATCTTGCCACCTCCATCGTACAGGCGGTGCTGATGTTCATAGTAAAGAATGCAGCGCTTTACCGTCTGCTGCCCGATCAGCAGAGCAGCACCACGCAGATGATAGCGGCGGCCTTTGAGAACACAGGGATGACGTTTATGGGACTTGTCGGCTTTTTCTTCTTCTGTACGCTGATATTCACATACATGGAGATGATGGGGCAGATATTCGGCCATGAGAACGATATGAGGATAATACTCATCACCCTCGGCATCATCACGGTAATAGCAGTGGCATTCTTTTCCCTGTCGTCAAAGGGCATCATACCTATGATGAAGGTGCCGTCCCTCCCTGTATCGGAGGGCGCAAGGGCTGTGCTGCTACTGGCCGTATATGCGGTGACGCTCGTCATATCCATGATATTCGGCGAGATCACAACATCCGTCGTATCAAAGAGAGAACTGTAACGGAGGGATATCATGCATATGAATAAAGAAAGGATCAAGTCCCTTATCCGTTCGGACATCATACTTGTCAACGGCGGCAGCGGGAATATGAAAAAGACTATGGTGATATGCATAGTTGCCGTCACTCTGATGGGGCTGTTCATATCCCCTGTGATGGGTATGTACGCTCCGCTGATAGCGGGAGGCTTCCTGCCCGTGATGCTTTTCCAGTCGGAGCAGAAGAACCAATGTGAGAAGATGTGCGCAGTGCTGCCCATATCACGGCATGAACTGGTGACAGCGCGGTTCCTGATGATGACGGCGGCATTGGTCGCCTTCGGTACGGCGTTCTATTTCCTTATGCTGCTCTCGATGAAGATAAAGCTGTATCATCTCATACCCGACTGGATAGAAGTGCTCGACATGATGGCAAAGCGCATGAATTTCACGCCTGTGGGGCTGTTCAATATACTGTACTTCTTCTGCATGGCATTGTCGCTGACCATGATGGCTTCATCGCTGCGCAGCGGCTTCAAGAACGGCGGTGCGTCGGTCTCTATGGAGATGACGAGCATGATGTGGAGGAGCAAGGAGGAGCGCAACAAGGTGCTCGGAGGATTTGCCTTCATTATTGTCCTGATAGGCTTTGTATATCTTGTCATATCCGGTGTGCTGCCATTCGGGCATGCAATGTCGGTCATAGGAGGGATAGTTGCGCAGCTGATGCAGGCGGCAGACGGCGTTCTCTGTGCTGCTGTATCATTCGCCATAGGCGTGATGGCATTGATATATTTCTTCGTCTGTGCCATTCTGGAATATGATGACAAGGAACTATAACAAAGGATGATAACATGGATATTATAAAAAAAGCAGCCGCGGCTCTGACGGCGGCAGTGATGATGCTTTCGTATATCCCTGCCGTATATGCCGATGCCGAGATCGATGATCCGTATGCGGAAGTGGTCGTCCCCTCGGGCATGGATGTGAAGAAGCTGCGCATGGAGATAAATGATGTAGGGAAGATCACCCCTCAATTTGCATCGGCAGAGATAGGTGTATTTGTGGGCGATGACACGGTATACACGGGGTATTTCGGCTGCACCGATGCGGAAAATAATATCGCCGCCGATGAGACCAGCGTGTACGAATGGGGCAGCATCTCAAAGACGCTTGTATGGGTGTCGGTGATGCAGCTGTGGGAGCAGGGTAAGATAGACCTTGACCGTGACGTGCGCGAGTATCTGCCGCAGGGCTTTTTCTCACGCCTCTCCTATGACGACCCCATAACTATGATGAATCTTATGAACCACAACGCGGGGTGGCAGGAGACCTCACGCAAGGCATACTACAAGGAGGGCGAGCCTCTTGTCGGGCTTGAGCAGATACTCAGAGACATAGAGCCTCCGCAGGTGTTCCGCCCCGGAGAGGTCACAGCATACTCTAACTACGGAGCTGCTGTGGCAGGTTATGTGGTGGAATGCATAAGTGGTATGTCCTTTGCGGACTATGTGCACAAGAACATATTTGAGAAGCTCGGGATGGAAAAGACTGCAATACTCCCCGACCACAGCGACAGCGCATATGTGTATGAGAAGCGCCCGCAGATGAAAAGCTACGACTGGATGCTTGACAACCGTATAGATATGGGCAGCTGCTTATACTATATCATGCCCTATCCCGCAGGTGCGGCAGCAGGCACCCTCGATGATCTCATGACCTATGCGAAGGCGCTTGCCGACCCGGATGCGCCGCTGTTTGCCGATAAGTCCACGCAGGAGATGTTCTATACCCCCACCGATCATTACGGCACATCGGATATACCGATAAATGCACACGGCCTCTGGTTTGAGGAGCATGCTGTGCGCACCCTCGGCCACACCGGCGCTACTATGGCAGGACAGGCATATATGAGCTTTGATCCCGTATCGCGCACAGGGCTTGTGATAATGGTGAATGAGCCTGCAGGCAACGTATTTCTCGATGACGTGCCCGATCTTGTGTTCGGAAGTCTTTCTCCCGAGATGTATGGGGCAGACAGCACCGATGAGGATATGACGGGCTACTATCTCCCTGCACGCACCAGATTTCGCGGTATGCTCAGCTTCTCCCCGTATCTCGAGGCGATAGATATATCAAAGCTCGGCGGGCAGATGCAGAATGACGGCAGCGGTGTGCAT
>JAFPPJ010000185.1 GCA_017410745.1 Oscillospiraceae bacterium | reverse complement strand
GGGCTTTGCTCCGATGATGCGGAAGCCCATCTTTTCATACAGCGCCCTTGCCCTGCTGTTGCCTTCGATGTAGTCAAGCTCTATCTGGCGGATGCCGCGCCCTGCAGCAGCAGCGAACATCTCCTCGAACATATGCGTGCCGATGCCCAGACCCCAGAACTCCCTGATAATGGCGATGCCGCAGGATGCCCTGTGACAGACCCTTTTCCCGCTCATGAAGTCTATACGGCAGTTCCCCGCAAATATGCCGTCTATAAAGCAGGCGATCATCATACTGTCGGGAGAGTCTGCGGCGCTGTTTATGAATTCACGTTCCTGTTCGAGAGTAAAGCTGTCATACTCTTCCGGGAATTTCATCAGAAAATCCGTCTCTCCCGATGCCTTGGCTATGAATTCGAGCATCTGTGCCGCATCATCCTCCGAGGGGCTGCGGAACACCGCTTCACGCCCGTCCTTTAATCGTACTGCTTTTTCGTCAAATATCATCGTATTCTCCTTTCTGTCATCATAGTCTGCGAGCTGCAGGTTATCAGCATTTTACATCATATATGGCCATTTGTCAAGAGCGGAGGGCAGGTCGGCAGCGGCTTCGCTGATGTATGCTGACAGAGAGGCTTGCAGGCAAACATCAACTAATTCGGAGCGGGCATGCCGGTCTTGACAAAATTCCGCGGATGTGATATAATAAATTTGTATATAGTGACATCCTGACCGCATGGATATCAACGGTCGGATGGTGCTGTACTGCATTCATGGATCAATCGTAACAGAAGCAGGAGATCTCCTGCTTTCGGGTGGTTTGATATGAAAGAAAGATCAAGGCATAAGATCATAGGCATCGTGTGTGCGGGTGCGCATGACACAGGCGCACAGAATACGATGCAGATGCTGATAAAGCGTGCAGAGGCGAGAGGCTATAAAGTGATCGTGATAACCAATTTCACGTATTACGGGATAGAGTATACCCCTGCGGAAATAGATATATTCAAACTCATCAACAAGCCTGTGATGGACGGTCTTATACTTATGCCCGAAAGCATCAAGAGCAGCGAGGTCTGGGAAATGGTGCTGAAAAACGTGAAGGATACAGGGCTGCCATTCGTCTGCGTTGACAGGGACGTGCCCGATTGTGTAAGCATCACCTTTGACTACGGCGGAGCGTTTGAGCAGGTCGTAAGGCATATGGTAGAGGTGCATAAGCCTAAGCATATCAATTTCATAGGCGGCATAGAGAACAACAGCTTTTCCGAGGAAAGGCTCAGCGTATTCAGAAAGGTGCTCCGTGACAACGGCAGGGAGTTTGAGCCCGAACGCTTCGGATACGGATGCTTCTGGGAAAATCCCACTTTTGAGGTGCTCGACAGATTTTACAGCAGCGGTCTTGAAGAGCCGGATGCCATAATCTGCGTCAATGACACAGAGGCAATGACCGTGTGTAACTATCTGAGGAACAGGGACACGGATGTGCCGAAGGATGTTATCGTCAGCGGCTTTGACGGCATAGAGGAGGAGAAGTACAATATCCCACGCCTTACCACCGCCGCAATAGACCTTTTCGGCATGGCAGAATGTTCACTGGATCTGCTCGATAAGCTGATGTGCGGTGAAGAGCCGCAGCAGCGTCTTAACGTCATACCCTATACGCTGAGGATATCGCAGTCGTGCGGCTGCAAGCCCATAGACGAGGGCGACAAGGTAAATAAGCTGCTCGAGCTCTACCTTGTAAGGAAGAACAACGAGCGCCATGAGCGCAGGATGTTTGAATACAGCGCACATACGGGGGAACTCAACGGCTACGGTCAGCTTGCAAGGCTGGCACCGCAGTTCTGCGAAAGCCCCACATGGTGCTGCATAGAGACGAGACTTCTGCAGGATGCGGATGATGAGGGCGAGCAGAAGATATACGAGCCCGACCATGAGATAAAGATGGCGATGCACTGCAGGAACATAGGAAATCAGCAGTTTGAGGACACATATGTCTTCAATATCCCGATCGGCTCCGATGAGCTGCTGCCCGATATCGACAGTATATTCGATGATTATAATGCGCTGCTGTTCGCACCGCTCAGTTTCCAGGGCGAAAGCATGGGATATGTAGCCACTGCGATGGACTGTGAGGGCTTCAATTTCCTGTTCACACAGAGATTTGTGGGCAATACCAATCAGATATTCGAGACGCTCAAGACCAAGATGCGCCTGCAGAAGGCGTATGCAAAGGTAGCGGATATGCATATGCGCGATCCCATGACCGGGATATACAACCGCAGGGGCTTCTATATGCGCATGGCAGAGCTTGCGGAAAGCGGCAATCAGAGCTTCTCGCTGTTCTCGGTGGATCTTGACAGGCTGAAGTCCATCAACGATACCTTCGGGCATTATTCGGGCGACAAGGCTATAATAATGGCGGCGGAGATAATAAAGGAAGCGGCAGGCCCCGGTGCGGTATGTGCGCGCTTCGGCGGCGATGAATTCATAGTGGTGATCCCCGACGGCGATGATTCGGACAAGTATATCGAAAGGGTCAATGCGGCTACGGAGAAGTACAACGCATCCGGCGAGGAGCCGTTCAGGATAGGTGTCAGCATAGGCGATGCGGCTCTGAAAATAACAGACCGCGAGAATATAGACATCGCCATGAAGACCGCCGACGAAAAGATGTACGAATGCAAGCGCAGGCATCACGCCGAAAGAAAATAGATAGCAGGCTTCTGCATCGCAGAAGCCTGCTTTCATTGTATTACGAAAACCCCCGGCTCTGCCGGGGGTTCAAAAAAGCTTTAGCTATGGGGTAGAAAAAAAGAACCTCCTATGATAAAATAAGAGTAGGTCTGCCAACCGAAACTTAAAAATCAAAGGAGGCGTCGTCATGACAAGAGACGATATAAATAGTTTAGCACATTCTAAGTGGAATTGCAAGTACCATGTAGTATTTGCTCCAAAATATCGCCGAATGGTGATATATAAACAGCTAAAGACAGATATAGGTAAGATACTGAGAAAGCTTTGCGAACAGAAGGGTATTGAAATAATAGAAGCAGAAGCGTGTCCGGATCATATCCATATGCTGATCTCGATTCCACCCAAGTATAGTGTGGCGCAGATAATGGGTTACTTGAAAGGAAAGAGCAGTCTGATGATATTTGACAGACACGCGAACCTGAAGTACAAGTATGGTAACAGGCACTTTTGGTGCAGAGGGTACTATGTAGATACCGTAGGCAAGAATAAGAAGAGAATAGAGGAGTACATACGCAATCAGTTGCAGGAGGATATAGCAT
>JAFPPJ010000184.1 GCA_017410745.1 Oscillospiraceae bacterium | reverse complement strand
TGAATCGAGGAAATGTCATGAAAGAATATGTTCATCAAAAGATAATGCAGCATTTTCAGAGGTATCTTGTGGTCGGCGGTATGCCTGCTGCAGTCCAGGAATATGTTGATTCGGGAGATATAAGCAAGGTAACAGTTATTCAGCGCAATATTATTGACCTTTCGGTGATGCTCCATAAAGAAGTATCTCTAAACCAAGACAAATAGGCAGGCTATGATAGCGGAACAGTCAAGTTGGCTGTTCCGCTTTTTTATGAAGAAAATAACTGCTATCTCTCATAAAAAACAGAGACAGCTCTCACTGTCTCTGTATCGTGTATCGTCCGACATTCAATTATCGGATTCATTGTTGCGGACGCCGATTATGATATGTTTCCGGTCATGCTGCATACGCACAGCCTTCATATTCACCAGAACGGGAACATCATCCTTGAGGAGCCTGTAGGAATATACGAATGTGCCGCATCTGTCTATCTCGCTGAGGATATTCTCCTTTGTGAATGCCTTTATGAATCGTTCTCGGTCATCCTTGTGGATGAGTTTCAGGGCATCTTTGCGGCTCGCCTCAAAGAAGCTCTTTCCGTGGCGTTCGAGGGCTAATTCATCATCTCCTGCGATGGAGGAATATTCGATGAATGACTCATCCTCAAGATCCACATAGAACAGGTTCACATAGTCAGCCGCAAGAGCCCTTGCGATATTAGCGTAGGTAGTGCCCGTCTCGTCTTTGACTATCGAGAGCACAGCTACCGCTACTGCTATCTTGCCGCTGCACCTGTTCACCGCAAGGCGGCGCAGACATGAATGTACTATCGAGCTGTCGGGCAAAGTCTCGTCCACATACATCGTGTCGCCTGTCTCGCTGCTTCTGACAAGGGTCTTTATGAATATCTCCGCAGCATCCTTCGGCTTGTCATGATAGGTCTCCTGCTTGTCGTTGACCTTGAAGGCGAAATACCGGTCCATGAATTCCCTGTAGGACTGATTTGTGCGGGCAAATCTCACCTGTCCGTCATATATCTCGATGACAGCCATGGGCAGTATGTTGAAATAATTGTCCAGCCCGCCCTTTACGCCCTGGGCTATGAATGACAGATCGTGAAGGTTTATCCTGCCGACCGTGTCGTAGTAATCGGATTCTTCCGGGTTCTCAAAGCCTATCTGTATGCCCTTCTCATATTTTTGGAGTATCCCCTCCACGGGGATGGGCTTCTGGAAGTAATAGCCCTGCAGCTTGGAGCAGCCCGTTTCCTGAAGGAACTGGACCTGTTCGGGTGTCTCAACGCCCTCGCACACCGTATCTATGCCGAGGAAGGTAGCCATCTTCATCAGCTCCGACAGGATTATCTTGCCGGTATTGCCTTCATTGAGCTTCTGCATGAAGCGCATATCGAACTTGATAAGGTCAAAATCAATGCTCTGCAGTACATCAAGGGATGAATAGCCGCTGCCGAAATCGTCCATCCAGACAGCAAATCCTCTTTCCCTGAAACGGTTTATCTGCTCCTTCATGAATTCAAAATCCTGACCGATTATGCTCTCGGTGATCTCTACATTGAGCATATCATGGGAGATGCCCGCAGCATCCACACGGCGGCATATCTCTTCGACAATGTCGCAGGTATCAAAATCGGAGCGGGACAGGTTCACCGACTGGGGGATCAGATGGAGCCCCGCATCTCTGAGTATGCCGATCTTTTTGATGATGCAGTCCACCATGTACAGGTCGAGCTTGTAGATGAGTTTGTGATCTTCAAGTATCGGGATGAAATCCGCAGGGGAGAGCATACCCTTTTCGGGGGCTATCCAGCGGGCGAGCGCCTCCTCGTCACAGACCCTGCCGTTTACCGCACGGACTATGGGCTGATAGTATGCGGTTATCCACCCTTCGGACAAAGCTTTGTCAAGATTGGAGATTATATAGCGCTGCTTTTCCTCCTCATCCTTCATGGACAGATTGTAGTAGCTGTATCCCGATGAATAGAGATGTCTGAGGGTGTCGCAGGCAAATTTAGCCCTGTCGCACGCCATACTTGCGGCGATACCGTCATACCAGTGCTGATATACACCCACATGGACAGAAAGCGAACGCCCCTCATTTATACGGCGGCATTTATCAAACAGGGTCTCGAGTTCGCTGTTAAGTCCGGATGTCTGTACCACAGCCGCAAAATGATCCTGACCGAGACGGGAGCAGCTCTCGTTGCCGAAGGTCTCAGCCAGAGTTCTTGCAAAGCACTGGAGCAGTGTGTCGCCCTCGGCGAAGCCGTACTTGTGATTGAAGTACTTCATGCCGCTCAGATCCATATACAGCAGAGCAGGTCTGCCGCCGTTGCTCTTTATCTGTCTGCGTTTTATGTCAGCGAGCTCAAAGAAATAGGTCATGCTCGGAAGACCGGTGAGATGGTCGTAATAGGTCGCCTTTATGAAGCTCTCCTCGCAGAGCGCATTGGCAAGGGAGTGGGTGAATGACGAAGTCTTGTTGTCATCCGCCGAATAGCAGCCCTCGTCCGTGTACCAGACCTGAGCCAGTCTCACGCCCGTATCCGTATAGTAATGCTCGCCCTTTGCATGGATTATCCTGTAACCGTCGCCTTGTTTGTTCAGCGAGCGGTATATCACATCGTATTTGCCGTCCTCTGTTGCAAAACGGAAAGCCGCATCTGCTATGCGGGCAGCATCATCGGGATGGGTCTCCTTGTACATATCGTTGTCCATGTCATAGTATGCCTTTGCATAGCTGTCATATCCGAAAAGATCACAAAAGCCTGCAGACAGTACAAGTGTCACCACACGCTTGTCAATGAACTGATAAATGGCAAAGGGTTTCCGGGAATTTTCCATATATGACCGTTCTTCTTTGG
>JAFPPJ010000014.1 GCA_017410745.1 Oscillospiraceae bacterium | reverse complement strand
CCATGCGGTTTATGAATGAGGACTTGCCAACATTGGGTATGCCCACCACCATAAGATGGAGCATCCTGCCCTCCATGCCCTTCGCGCGGTACTTGTCTATAAGCTCTTTGAGCACCTGCCTTACGGCGGGTTCAAAGCCGTCAAGCCCTCTGCCCGACTTGCAGTCGGCGGCTATCACGGCGGATGATGTCTTCTTCAGCTCCCGCATCCATCTTTCGGTGGCGGCGGGGTCTGCGGTGTCGCATTTGTTGAGCAGCACGATATTCGGCTTGCCGTCAATAAGTGCGGCGATATCGGGATTGCGGCTCGAAAGCGGCACTCTTGCATCTATTATCTCCACCACTGCATCGACCATGGGAAGGTATTTCTGCATCATACGCTTCGTCTTGGTCATATGCCCGGGGAACCATTGTATCGTTATTTCATCTTTCATAGTGGGATCCTTGTAATACAAAAGCGGAAAAAGCCGCCGCCTTTTCCGCTTGAAGATCAAATATCAGTGTATCATTCGACTCCGCCGAAACGCGAAGCAGGCCACAGGCGGAATTTGACCTGACCCATGATCTCCTCACGGGAGATAAGTCCTACCTCGGAACTTCTGCTGTCCTTGGAATTCATGCGGTTGTCGCCCATGACGAAGTAGTATCCCGAAGGTACTGTCACAGGGTAATTCTGACCGCCCTCATCAAGCTTGGTAAGGTCATTGATGTAGTCTTCCTGGAGTACAGTGCCGTTTACGGTGACTGCACCGCTTACAAAGTCGATATCTATCGTATCGCCGCCCGCAGCGATGATACGCTTTACTATGGGCTTCTTAAGGCCGTCACTGTCCATGACGACGATGTCGCCCCTCTTAGGCTGGTATCCGATATGCCATACGATCAGCTTGTCGCCGTCCTCAAGTGTAGGCACCATTGATGAACCGTCTACATTGACCTGTCTTACGATGAATGTAAGAACGAGTATCACTGCGAAGAACGAGAACACCAGTGTCTCTATCCATTCAAGGAATTCCTCGTACGGTATGCCTTCTTTTTTGTTTTCGTCTGCGTCGAGAGCTTCATAGTCTATCTGGAACTTAGCCATAGCGGTGTGACCCCCTTATGAAGAAACTTCATGAGAGCAGCGGCGAACCGCTGCCTCAAGTCCATAGTATCAGAGCTGCTCCTTGACCTTGGCAGCCTTGCCGACTCTGCCTCTGAGATAGTAGAGCTTGCTGCGTCTTACCTTACCTCTTCTTACTACGGTAACGCTGTCAACAACGGGAGAATGAACAGGGAATACCCTCTCGATTCCTGTGCCGTGTGCAACTCTTCTTACAGTGAAGGTCTCCTGTATGCCGCCGTGTCTCTTAGCGATAACGGTGCCTTCGAAAGCCTGAAGTCTGTACTTCTCGCCTTCCTTGATCCTTACCTGTACACGAACTGTGTCTCCGACCTCAAAAGCGGGAACCTCTGCCTTGAGAGAGGGATCGCTTATGATCTTAAGTGCGTCCATTTCTATTCCTCCATATGATAATAAAGCGCATTCATGCGGACGTTCGCAGCGGAATGCTTTGTCGTGCTGTGCACGATATCACGTCTTCTCTTTCTTTAAAGACGGTAACACTAATATATTGTATCATAAAGCACTGCTTTTTTCAAGAGTTTTTTTCCACATTCTGAAATTTAAGCGCTTTATTCAAAATCAGACCCGTCCGCACAGAGAATATTTGTGCGTTTTGTATACCGGACTCTTCCGCCGTATCTTGCGGTGAATGCATCCGTGACGAGCTGAGCGTTGATATTCAGCGTATTACCCGCAGGAAGACGCAGCGATACGATCAGCAGGTCATCCTTCACGGCAGTGCCGAGCACGGTGATATGCGGCTTTATATCGGTGGTGACCATGCCCTTTTTCTTCGAGAACTTCTGCACCTCTATAGTCTCGCTCTCCATGAAGCTGCGCATCGCATCCTCGGTCACGCCCTCTATGCCTATCTCATACTCTGCCGCGCCTATGTCCTTGAGGGTATACACGGGAGGGGCGGCGGACACAGTCTTTATCCCCTCGGGGAGCGCTTCATCCAGGCGTCGCATGACTTCATCGAGGCCTATATCCTCGGTGAGATAGAAGTCCACGTTCTCGCATATGCTGTCACAGCCTACGGGGAGTGCGAGAGGGAAGCTGAGATATATCCTCGGATTGAAGCCCTCGGAGTACCACACCGGCAGACCGGAGCGCTTTATGGCGCGCTGTACCGTGCGCAGCAGGTCAAGATGCGAGATATACTTCGCCCTGCCCGATTTGGAGAATCTTACCCTTACGGGCACGCGGCTGTCTGACATACGATCACCATCCGATATTTTCATTGTATTTTCACCCGAATTTCAGCATATTGCGATTGACAAACGGGGAAGTATGCTGTATAATGGAAAAGTCATTTATAGGGTCGGTGTGCCTTCGGATACCAACGGAACCCAACAGGCTAAACCCTGAACCCTATACCCTAAACCCTAAAAAGAGGAGATATACCGATGAACAAAAGAATAATCGCCGCAGCTGCTGCAGCGCTCATGATATTTGCAGGATGCTCTCAGAATAAGCCGGACACACCGCAGCAGACTACGGAGACCTCCGCTGCCGAGACTGCCATGACACCTGCTATGACAGATCATCCCGTAGAAGACCCGGGCGAGGAGGAAGAGGAATTTTCCGTATATACCGGCAAGGTGGTAGAAAATGAGGCAGACCTTGCGATATTCAAGATAAGTGCCGACTGCCCCGAGGGCTTCAATGTGATGCAGGACGACAAGGAGGGCAAGGTATGGGCAAGTGAGATAGGCTCCATGTCCATCAAGGCACAGAACTACAAGGAAGAGTTCGTGGAGCTCGAGAAGTTTGCGGATCAGGGCTGCGCAGGCATAAAGGTCAACAATATGATGTATCAGGCGGATACCATATTCGGCGAGCCTCAGAAGACCACCGTTGCGGGCTTTGACGCGATACGCTACGACTACGAGATCATAGCATATGAGTTTTTGTATGAGACCAATGCGGACGGCTCCCAGAAGACCGATGAGGACGGCAAGCCCATACTCACCGATGAGAAGCGCGAGGTAGGCCGCTACTCCGACAGGGTATATTTCTTCTATTCCGATGAGGACGTGTTCTACATCATCACCGAATCCCCGAAGGACAAGAAGGCTGATGCCGATCCCGTCTTCGACAAGTTCATCGAAAGTGTGAAGGTATCATGAAGCTCCGCCTTGTCATAGACATAGACGATATGGATTATGCGGGTCTTATCCGCATACTCATCCCGCACATCAAGCGTGCCGATCTTCCCCTGCCCGAAAAGGTGATAGATGCGGCGGCGAAGCCCGGCGTCATAGAGGGCTTCCTGCGGTTCATACCTAAGAAGAAACAGGATCAGATGGTGATGGGGCTTGTGAACAAGAACCGCAGCCGCATAATCAAGCGCGGCGAAAAGATAGCGGAGGGATGGGGACTGCAGCTTTCCATCGGGGATCTGTACATCAGACCCGTCGAGGAAGAGCCCAAGCCCGAAAAAGCTCCCGCCGATGCACAGACGGTGCAGGAGGAGACAGTACAGACAGTACAGCCTGCTCCCGGGACGCCGTCCGAAATGACCGAAGATACTTGAAATATAACCGAAGATGCCTGAAATCGGATATATGTCGCGGACATATATCCGATTTTCTTATTCAGTGGCGGTGCTGTCGGTCTTCTCGCAGTAGCATATGCCGAGACCTACGGTGGCGACATAGCACCTGCCGTAGACGTTCATGTCGCCTGCGATGAACTCGCCGTTGCCGATGCCGCCGAACTCATGGAGGTCATCGTTTATGCGCTCCCATGTATTGCCCTTGTCCTCGCTTATGTATATGCCCTCGACATCGCTGTCCTTGGGTATGCCCCATACATACAGCACATAGGGATCGCCCTCGTTCTTGGGCCTGCCTGTGCCTACAGCCGAGCAGAACCTGAGCCCGGGCACGAGAGATATGTTCTCGCCCGCATCATCGGTGGTGAGGAGCCCCATCCCGCCGGCGGGGATATATACCTT
>JAFPPJ010000183.1 GCA_017410745.1 Oscillospiraceae bacterium | reverse complement strand
GCTGACGGCACTGTAGTATACGAGATGGCAAAGATCAAGGCTGACACCACCTACGATTTCGACAAGGTGATCTTCAACTCAAGCGACTATGTATGGAACTACAGCGACATCGGAAATGCTCAGAGAGCATGCGGCTTCACCATCAAGGCTCCCGATTCCGAACTTACTGAGTTCCCCTATGTTGAATACAGCGTAATATCCGGCGACATTCTCCAGATAAAGTACTCCGACAGGAACGGCAATGAGGTCGTTATCCGCAAGTCAAGAGGCAAGGTCGATCTCTCCGGCGACAGCTCCAAGTACTCCGTAGAGAAGAAGGAAAAGCTCGAAAAGGCTGCTTGCATACTCTACGGCGGCAGATACGGCTACAGCAAGGCTATCGCAGCCAAGAGCGGCTACAGCTACAGCGTACGCGCAAACTTCGCAATGACCAAGGCTGATATGGAAGACATCATCAAGGTAATGGTAAAGTAAGCGGACGCTCATGGATCAGCAGAAGACCCCTCGCATATCCGAGATATTGGATAGTGCGGGGGGCTTTTTAATGCATAGGGAAGAATGAAGAAGGCAGAATGGGGGGACATTCGTACCTTCCCGTCCCGAATTAGTAATGAGTAATTATCCGGCGCCCGCGTGTAGTCAGGATGACCTATTATCACAATCCATGCCGCTTCCCCTCGTGCTATCCTATGTTCCGAGGATAGTATGAAAGGTATGGTCAAATGCGTACCGGGTAACTCCGGGCTTTGCCCGGCGGCTTTGCCGACAGGGAAATAGAACTGTCACAAAAGATTTTGATTTTATATTATTGACAACAGGGGGAAAATGTGGTACTATGTAATAGACTTTAAAGTGGGGGTTCATGTCCGCATCAAAAGCGGGAATATGAACACATTTTCGGTGCAGATACCGTAATATCTCCTGAAAGGGCGTGTCCGTATTGAACGATAAGCTGAGGCTTTATGGTTTCAATAACCTTACCAAAACTCTTAGCTTCAATATATATGATGTCTGTTATGCAAAGAGCCAGAGGGAGCAGCAGGATTATCTCAAGTACATAGATGAGCAGTACAACTCCGACAGACTTACGAAGATACTGTGCGATGTCACAGAGATGATAGGCGCACATGTGCTCAATATCTCCAAGCAGGACTATGAGCCTCAGGGCGCATCGGTCACTATCCTCATATCCGAGGAGCATCAGGAGGACGGCGGCGACAACCGCAGCGTAAGGGGCATACCCGTGCAGTCCACGGAGATAGCAGGCCATCTTGACAAGAGCCATCTCACGGTGCATACCTATCCGGAGTTCCACCCCGACAATGCGATCACCACGTTCCGTGTGGATATAGACGTTTCCACCTGCGGAGAGATAACGCCGCTGAAATCGCTCGATTATCTCATAGGCAGCTTCGATTCGGACATAATCACGATAGACTACCGTGTCAGGGGCTTTACCCGTGACGAGGGCGGCAAGAAGCTGTTCATCGACCACGATATCACATCCATACAGAACTATATCGACCCTGAGACCCTTGAGAAGTACGATGCCATAGACATAAACGTGTATCAGGCAAATATATTCCATACCAAGATGATGATAAAGGATATCGTGCTGCAGAACTATCTCTTCAATACCGATACCTACGAGCTTGCACCCAAGCGCAGGCTCGAGATAAACGACCTTCTCAGAAAGGAAATGATAGAGATATTCAGCGGTATGAATATCTTCTGATACGATATGAAAAGCTTTAAGATAGTAGGAAAATACAAGGGCGAGGAGCAGCTCGACACGAGAGAGCATCCCGAGGGCTATACTCCTTTCAAGGAGATGCCCGCAAATATATTCGCCGTAGTTGCAAATCTCGCAGCAATAGTACTGTTTCTGGCGTTATATATATTGACAGTTGCGATAAGACCCGGCGTAAGACTGTCACCGCTCGGCTTTATCATCGCCATGCTGTGCCTTGTGCCCCATGAGTTCCTTCACGCTCTCTGCTTCAAGGGGGATGTGAAGATGTATCATGCACTGTCAAAGGGCATGCTGTTCGTGCACGGCACGGAGGATATGACGAAGCTGCGCTTTGTGATGATGTCGCTGTGCCCTAATATAGTCTTCGGACTGATACCGTTCGTACTGTTTCTGATATTCCCGCAGCTCACAGTGTTAGGCTCGATGGGCATACTCTCACTTTCTATGGGAGCGGGAGATTACTACAATGTGTTCAATGCCCTGACGCAGATGCCTAAGGGCTCACTTACCTATCTCAGCGGTTTTCACAGCTACTGGTATATACCCGAGGTTGATGGAGGCAGCAAATGACTCTTGATCAGAATAAAGCCCCTATATATGAGGCGCTTGTAAAATACAATGATATGAGGGTAGTGCCCTTTGACGTGCCCGGTCACAAGCACGGCAAGGGCAATCCCATGTTGACCGATTTCCTCGGTCAGACCTGCATGAATGTGGATGTAAATTCCATGAAGCCGCTGGACAATCTGTGCCATCCCGTATCCGTGATAAGGCGGGCGGAGGAGCTTGCAGCGGATGCATTCGGTGCGGGTCATTGCTTTTTTATGGTAAACGGCACCACCTCCTCTGTGCAGTCGATGATACTGTCGGTGTGCAAGGAGGGGGACAAGATAATCATACCCCGAAACGTCCACCGCAGCGCCATAAATGCACTTATCATCAGCGGCGTGCTGCCGGTATACGTTGACCCGGGCGTGGATATGCATCTGGGCATACCGCTGGGCATGGCTATGGCGGATGTGGAGCGTGCCATGAACGAGAACCCCGATGCCAAGGCGGTATTCGTGAACAATCCCACCTATTACGGCATATGCTCCGACCTTGCTAAGATAACCCGTATGGCGCACGCACGCGGCATGAAGGTGCTCGTGGATGAGGCGCACGGCACACATCTGTACTTCGGGGCGAATATGCCCGTGAACGCAATGGCGGCGGGCGCAGATATGGCGGCAGTGTCCATGCATAAGACGGGCGGCTCCCTCACGCAGTCCTCATTCCTGCTCGTGGGCAAGAAGGCGGGCATATCCGAGGGACATGTGCGCTCGATAATAAATCTCACGCAGACCACATCGGGCTCGTATCTGCTGATGTCCTCGCTTGATATAGCAAGGAAATACTACGCTACGCAGGGACGGGAGCTGTGCGCACAGGTGGTGAAGTCCGCAGAGTACGCAAGGGCTGAGGTAAACCGCATCGGCGGCTACTACGCATACTCCGACGAGCTTGTCAACGGCGACAGCATATTCGCATTCGACAGGACAAAGCTGTCCATATACACGCGTGACGTGGGGCTCGAGGGCATAGAGGTATACGACAAGCTGCGCGACCTGTACGACATACAGATGGAACTTGGCGACCTGGGCAACGTGCTTGCCATAATATCCCCGGGCGACAGATGGAAGGACATAGAGCGCCTTGTATCGGCACTTGCGGAGATAAAGCGCCGCTACGGCGACGAGGGCAAGAGCGAGCTCGGCCATGAATACATAAACCCGCAGATAGTGCTGTCTCCCAAGCAGGCATTCTACGGGGAACAGGAGACGGTGAAGATAACGGAGAGCGCAGGCAGGGTATCCTGCGAGTTCGTAATGTGCTATCCGCCGGGCATCCCCATAATCGCACCGGGCGAGCTGCTCACCCCCGAGATAATCGAGAACATCGCATACAGCAAGAAGAGCGGCTGCTTCATGACAGGTACGGAGGATATGGACGTAGAGTATATCAGGGTGATAAGATAACATACACCGCAGCAGACAGATTTCGGAGCGATATATGGATAGTTCTTTCTTTGGTCAATGGTTCAAGGGCTTTGAACAGGCACTTGATGGCATGGAGCCCGGCTGCAGAAGTGATCTGCTGAGGTGCTGTGCAAGAAGATGCGCCGATACGGGAGTATTGCAGAAATATCTTGAACTATATCGTAATACCGGCGGAGACCGTGATGGTTTTTACAGCAGACTGAGTGAGCTTGGCGGCGTTCGTGCCGAGATAGTTATTCCTCAGAGGGAATATTATATCTATTTTCCCGAGTGCGGATGTGATCTCCATAAGGACTGCGGCGTCAATACCCCCGCTCTCTGCGAATGTTCCCGACAGAGCATTATCTATGTGGCTCAAAGCGTGTGGACTGACAGCAGAGTACGAGTCGAAACGCTGAAAACCGTACTTGCCGGAGATAATGAATGCAAATTCAGGCTCATATTTGATAAATAGGACGGATCGTCAATAAGCATCGGATCACGCTGCAAATGCAAAAGACCG
>JAFPPJ010000182.1 GCA_017410745.1 Oscillospiraceae bacterium | reverse complement strand
TTTGCACGGGACAGCAGCGATGCAGCTGTCATTACCCTCACATACAAGGACGGCAAGGTAAAGATCAATGTCAATGCGAAGCGCATGGATGAGACAGGCATATGTGAGGAAAGCGGCGTGATATGCATGGATGCCTCACGTTATGACAGGCTCGTGCCTTCGGGCGATGCACATCTGAGGGTGATGAAGGCTCTCGGCAGGAACAGCGATGCGCTCAAGCTGTTCCCCGTGCTTACCGCTCCGATGGATGCAGAGCACGCTCCCTATGCCGAGTACACCGTATATGCACAGGAAGACGGCGAGTTTACCCTTACCTTTGATATGGCTCCTACCAACGCATATGTCAACGGAAAGGAGATAGACTTTGCGTACAGCGTGAACGGCGGTGAGATACGCACGCTCTGCTCGGCAGGCACCGGATACAAGCCCGGCGTTACAGCCGACTGGTCAATGGCGGTGCTTTTCCACATCCGCCGCATATCCGACAAGGTGACGCTCCGCAAGGGCAAAAACGTGATACGCTATATCTGCACACAGACAGAGGATATCCTTGAACGCATCTGTCTTGTAAGAGAAGACGGCGACATACCCTATGAATTTGCATATTTCGGGTCTCCCGAAACGAAAGGAAAGTGAAACAGATGAAAATGTCATTCCGGTGGTACGGTGAAGGCAACGACAGCGTATCACTCGCACAGATAAAGCAGATACCCGGCGTCGAGGAGATAGTCTGGGCTCTGCATGACAAGCAGCCCGGCGAGGTATGGGAAATATCCGAGATCGAGGCTGTGAAGAAGCAGCTTGACAAGTACGGCTTCGGCATGAGCGTGGTGGAATCGGTAAATGTACACGATGACATCAAGACAGGCGGCGGCAACCGTGACAAATATATCGAGAATTACAGGCAGACTCTCCGCAATCTCGCAAAATTCGGCGTCAAGGTCGTATGCTACAACTTCATGCCCGTGTTCGACTGGACAAGGACAGACCTTTTCCATCCCCTGCCCGACGGCTCTACCGCTCTCTTCTACGAGAAGTCAAAGATAAAGCAGGACCCCTCCGAAATGGCTGATTATATCCTCAACACCACCAAGGGATATACCATGCCCGGATGGGAGCCCGAAAGGCTCGCACATCTCAAGGAGCTCTTCGAGCTGTACAAGCCCGTCAGCAAGGAACAGCTCTGGGATAACCTGAAGTATTTCCTCGAGCAGATAATGCCCGTATGCCACGAATGCGACATCAAAATGGCTATCCATCCGGATGATCCCCCCTGGGATATATTCGGCCTGCCTCGTCTCATAACAGACGAAGCCGCAGTAGGAAGATTCCTCTCTATGGTGGATGACCCGTACAACTGCCTTACGCTTTGCTCGGGCTCTCTCGGCGCATCGGAAGCAAATAACATCCCCGAGATAGTAAAGAAGTACTGCAGCCGCATAGCATTTGCGCATATACGCAACGTCAAGCATTATCCCGGCGGCGATTTCAGCGAGGTATCTCACAGGGACTGCGACGGTGATGTGGGCATTATAGATATCATACGCGCATATCACGACGGCGGATTTGACGGATACATACGTCCCGACCACGGCAGACACATCTGGGATGAGAAGTGCCGCCCGGGATACGGTCTGTACGACAGAGCGCTGGGCATAATGTACATACTCGGAGTATGGGATACTCTTGAAAAGCTATCCGGAGGCAATAAATGAAGCTGACACTTGATACGATAAAGAATGAGCGCACATCATGGAATGAAAAGGGCTTTATCACACCCGATTTCGATATTGATGCCATGCGCGCTGAGACCAAGAAGTCTCCCGAATGGATACACATAGGTGCGGGCAATATATTCAGAGGATATATCGCACGACTTGCCGATGAGCTCATCAGGAACGGTGAGATGAAGAGCGGCATCATAGCTGCGGAATGTTTCAGCAGAGAGCCCATTGAAAGGATGTACGACCCGTTTGACAATATGGTGCTCCTTGTAGGCCTTCGCGCAAGCGGCGACAAGTATCTGCGTGTCATAGGCAGTATAGCAGAGGCAGAGGCCGCTGTAGGCAATGGCTTTGAAAGGCTGAAGGAAGCTGCCCGCTCGGATTCACTGAAAATGATCTCATTCACCATAACCGAAAAGGGATATGCATATTCGGATATGGACGGCAATATACTTGAAAATGCCAGGAAGGATATCGAAGGCGGCACGGAGGGCGACCTCAATACCGCTATGGGCAAGACCGCTTCTTTGCTGTATGAAAGATTCAAGGCAGGTGCAAAGCCTATCGCTGTGGTAAGCATGGACAACTGCAGCAAAAACGGCGAAAAGCTCCGTGACGGCGTGATGTTCATAGTAGACGGCTGGCACAAGAACGGCTTTGTGCCCGATGGATTCGTTGAATATGTCAGCGACTCATCAAGGGTATCCTTCCCGTGGAGCATGATAGACAAGATCACTCCCCGTCCCGATGCAGAAGTCGGCGCTGAACTCAAGGCTCTCGGTATAGAGGGGATGGAGCCTGTGAAGACATCCATAGGCACATTCATCGCTCCCTATGTAAACGCAGAGATGCCGGAATATCTCGTAATAGAAGACAGCTTCCCCAACGGCAGACCGCCTCTTGAAAAGGCAGGCGTGTACTTCACCGACAGGGATACCGTGAACAATGTAGAGCGCATGAAGGTAATGACATGCCTTAACCCGCTCCACACAGCACTTGCAGTATACGGCTGCCTGCTCGGCTTCAACAAGATAGCAGACGAGATGAAGGATGAGGCGCTGAAGAAGCTGGTATACTCCCTCGGTTATGATGAGGGTCTGCCGGTAGTCACCGACCCTGTTATAATCCGTCCCCGCGACTTCCTCGATGAGGTGCTCACAGAAAGGCTCCCCAATCCGAGCCTGCCCGACACTCCGCAGAGGATAGCCACCGATACCTCGCAGAAGATACCCATCCGCTTCGGTGAGACCATAAAGGCATATGAAGCAAAGGGCAATGCCGATAAGCTCGTACTGATACCTCTGGTAATAGCTGCATGGCTCAGATACCTGCTCGGGACAGACGACAGCGGTGCAGATATGGAACGCAGCTCCGATCCTCTGCTCGATGAGCTTTCCGCAAAGATAAAGAGGAGCTGGTTCGGCAGCACTCTCACCGATGCCGACAGAGATGTGATAAGAGGGATACTCTCAAACAGCTCGCTTTTCGGCACCGATCTTGTGAAGGCAGGACTTTCCGAAAAGATAATCGCTGATTTTGAAGCGATGCTCACTGCAGGAGCAGTAAGGGCTACTCTCGAAAAGACACTTGGTATGTGATATCCCGTCACAGTCTCGGTATCACTGAGCGTGGCATCATCACAGCACCACGGCAGAAATTTGTGCATATTTCACAAATTTCTGCCGTGCTTTTTGTTACATACCATTTCCGCAAATCGGTTGAAATATGACCTGTTATATGATAAAATGATACAAGCAGATGTTTATAAAGCCGCAAGCACACATCCACGCAGTGATCAATGCCGCATACCAGGGGACAAGATGCGCATTGTCGATGCGATACGGACGGTCTGACGGAGCGGACAGTGCATAAGACTTTATAGGACAGGCAAAGTGCTAACGCACAATCAGTATAAGAAAGAGGTATGTTAAATGAAATTCGGCTTCTATGACGACACTAAAAAGGAATATGTCATCACATCGCCGAAAACGCCCTATCCCTGGATCAACTATCTGGGCACACAGGCGTTTTTCAGCCTTATATCCAACACGGCAGGCGGCTACAGCTTCTATAAGGACGCACGTCTCAGAAGAATAACCAGATACCGCTACAACAATGTGCCCATAGATATGGGCGGTCGTTATTTCTATATCAACGACAACGGCACCGTATGGAATCCGGGTTGGTCTCCCGTAAAGACAGAGCTTGATGAATATGTATGTCGTCACGGTATGGGCTATACTGTCATCACAGGCAAGAAGAACAATCTCAAGGCTGAGGTAACCTTCTTCGTTCCCCAGAACTATGACGGTGAGGTACAGCAGGTAGTTCTCACCAATGAGGGCAGCACTCCCAAGACATTCAAGTTCTTCTCATTTGCAGAATGGTGCTTATGGGATGCACAGGATGACTGCACGAATTTCCAGAGAAACTTCTCCACCGGCCGCGTAGAGGTAGACGGCTCTGTGATCTATCACAAGACCGAATACCGAGACAGACGCGATCACTACGCATTCTATTCCGTAAATGACAGCATCGACGGCTATGATACAGACCGCGATTCCTTCATAGGCCTCTATAACGGCTTCAACGATCCCCAGGCTGTTTTCGCAGGCAAGGCAAACAATTCCTTTGCAGACGGATGGTCTCCCATCGCTTCCCACTACAAGGAGATCACACTTGCTCCGGGCGAGAGCAAGAACCTCATCTTCGTTCTCGGCTATGTTGAGATGCCCGCAGATCAGAAGTTCGAAGCTGACGGCAAGACCATCAACAAGGTCAAGGCAAAGGCAATGATCGAGAAGTACAACACACCCGAAAAGGTGGCTGCAGGTCTCGCAGAGCTCAAGGCTGCATGGGATCAGCTTCTCGGCATACTCAATGTCAATACTCCCGAAGAAAAGGTAGACCGCATGGTCAATATATGGAACCAGTATCAGTGCATGGTTACATTCAACCTTTCACGTTCGGCTTCATACTTTGAGTCCGGTATCGGACGCGGAATGGGCTTCAGAGATTCCAACCAGGATATCCTCGGCTTCGTTCATCAGATACCCGACCGCGCAAGGGAAAGGATCATAGATATCGCATCCACACAGCTTCCCGACGGCGGCTGCTATCACCAGTACCAGCCCCTTACCAAGAAGGGCAACTCCGATATCGGCGGTGACTTCTCCGACGATCCTCTGTGGATGAT